>CAMHUJ010000177.1 GCA_946188175.1 uncultured Ruminococcus sp. | reverse complement strand
GCCTCCTGAAGCTGCTTGCGGTCGATGCACTCATTGAAAAATGCGGAGCTGGAATAGACGCCTGCCGTATGACCGGCATCCTCAATCATTTCCAGACCGGTCAGCAGCGCCGGCATAAAGACGCTCGGGGAGAGATGCTCCTGCCGCGATGCCGATTCCATATCGAGAAAGACCGGAAATTCAAAGGATTTATCCTGCAAAAAGCTGAGCATGTAGGAGACATCATCTTCAAATTCCTCGGTGCTTGCGGCGTCCGTGAACATATAGCAGCCGACGGCGATACCGGCAGCCTTTGCTGCGGCATAGTTCGTCTCGAAGGTCGCATCGACCTCCCAGTCGTTATATGCGCGAATGACCTTGCAGCAGCGCAGAATGACAAATTTGACATCACTTGCCGCGAGCGTTTTCCAGTCGATCTCCTCCTGATATTTGGAGATGTCGATGCCGAGGATTTCTGCGGCTGCCGATGCAGCAGGCGGAGCGGTATCCGCTGCCGGTTCCGTCAGCATGAAGGCAAACAGCAGAATTGCCGTCAGCAGCGCCGACATCCGGCGCAGAATACAGTTCAAGATACCACTCCTTTCCGTATAAAAATACAATCCTATACATTATAGCACAATTTCCGGAAAAATGCAAGTCCGGTGAAATGTGCGGGCGGGGCGGTTATTGCATAAGTAGGAAGGAGAAGGGAGAAAGTAGGAAGGAGAAAGTTTTTTCTGAGTTAGGAGTGAGAAGTGAGGAGATAGAAGTTGCGGTGCGGCTGCGCCGCGATTGATAATAAGTTGGAAATGAAAACGAAAGGGCAGGAAACCGCTGAACGGCTCCTGCCCGAATCCAATCGCATTATTTCTTGCCGGATTTTTTCTTTGCCGGTGCTTTTTCCGCAGCTTCGGCGGATTGCTTCGGCTCTGTCTTTGCCTTCTTTTCTGCTGCCGCCCTGACCGGCTCGGCAATCGGCTCTGCTGCAAGCATGCCGAGCAGACACCAGAACAGCGGTGCAACCGTCAGCACCGAGATGCCTGTCAACGATGCCGCCGTATACAGCACGACCGCACCGCCTGCTGCCGGAACCGTCCAGCTTTTCAGGACGCCGCGTCGCCTCCATGCCAGTACGAAGCAGACAACCAGCAGTCCCAGATGCATCAGCAGCGACGGGATACCGCGCGTTGCCGCGATATACAGCAGATCGTTGTAGGGACGGTCTACGGCGTTCGTGTTGGCGCTGATTTCGTAGGATGTGCGAAGCTGCGTGAAATAGAAGTTATCCGGTCCGACGCCGAGCAGCGGGTCGATCTTGACCGCACGGATGCCCTGCTCGCGGCAGTATTTCAGCACGGATGCCGCGTCGTAGATATTGAAGGTTTCCGCCTTGGCGCCGCTGTATGCACCGGCGGTGCTGAGGCGATAGTAGCCGTCGTCCCAGACGATGCCGCCGTCATAGAGCGCTGCATGCAGATTGCCGTCGCGGTCCTTGAAGGTAAAGCCGTTCGGCATTCTGATCTCTGCCGTATCCGCTTCGACTGCCGATATGCTGAGTCCCTTCTGCGGCTCCTTGTTGACTGTCTTATCCGGATGATAATACATATGGTTCATGCCCGGTGCAATATAGACCCAGCCGGCAGCCAGAACCGCTGCACAGAGGACAGTGACCGGTACGGCAGATGCCTTTCCCTTTGCTGCACCGCGCTTGACGGCGAACAGAATCACTGCCAGCAGTATTGCGCCGCAGCCTGCAACCAGTCCGGCGATTGTCTGCGTCCGGAAGGACATCAGAACAGCCAGTCCGCCGCAGATGATGCCGCGCGTCCGCGTCTGCTTTTCCTCTGCATAGAGCGCTGCCGGAATCGAAACCGCTGCCAGCATGCCGAGCAGCATCGCATAGGTCACGGGGCTGTCGGTCAGACCGGCAGGCAGACGGACATTCCAGAAGAGCATCGGGTCAATATTGCGGTATGCATTGAGTCCCTTGGTGGAGTCAATATAATCAAAGACCGGCAGCGCCTGAAAGAATCCCCAGACGCCCTGCACGATGCCGAAATTCAGGATGCCGCGCAGGAAATATTCGCGGTCGTCCTTTTTCCGCAGCATGGTGCCGAGATAAAAGACCGACGCATAGATCAGCAGCGCCAGCCAGCCCTCATCTCTGCCGTCCTGACCGAAGAACGATGTCTTGATGTCATAGGAATGAAACAGCGAGATTGCTGCCCAGCCGAGCATTGCCGCAAGGATGCAGTAGGGCACCGCCATGGCTTTGCTGACCTGCTTGCGCATCAGTCCGATCACGACCGTGATGATCGCAAATACACCGGCAATCGAGAAAAAAATCGCAACGGCGCGGAGCATGATCATGATCAGTGCGAAGATCATGCCGCCGCCGCCCTCATTGGTCATTTCCGAAAGGCGCATATTTGCGGAGTTTGTCAGCTGATTGATGCCCTCCGAGGCGCCGACCGCCCAGAGCATGCCAAGTATCATTTTGCCGCAGGCGCGGCGGTACTTATCCAGATCCATATTCAGGATAAAGTTCGATTTTTCAGATGTTCCGAAGATTGTTTTAGCCATAATACCACTCTTTTACAGCAATGCGCATGATCCGGAAAAGAATCATGCGCATTGAAATTTGACTGCGTTATTTCGCCACATCGACCGCGCGGCTCTCACGGATGAGATTGACCTTGATCTGACCCGGATATTCCATGTCATTTTCGATCTGCTGTGCGATTTCTCTTGCAACGAGAATCATGCGCTCATCGTCAATGACCTCCGGCTTGACCATGATGCGGACCTCTCTGCCTGCCTGCATGGCGTAGCACTTCTCCACGCCCTCATAGGACATGCAGATTTCCTCGAGCTTCTGGAGACGCTTGATGTAGCTTTCCAGATTCTCGCTGCGTGCGCCGGGTCTTGCGGCGGAGATTGCATCGGCAGCCTGCACGATGCATGCGATTGCGGTTCTCGGCTCGACATCGTTATGATGCGCTTCGACCGCATGGATGACCTCTGCCGGTTCCTTGTACTTGCGGCAGACGTCCACACCGATTGCGACATGCGAACCCTCGATCTCGGCGGTCAGCGCCTTGCCGATATCATGCAGCAGACCGGCGCGTCTTGCCATATTGGCATCGACACCGAGCTCCGATGCAAGGATACCCGACAGCGTTGCGACCTCGATGCTGTGGTTCAGCACGTTCTGACGGTAGCTGGTACGGAAGGTCAGTCTGCCGAGCAGACGGATCAGCTCGGGGTTCAGACCGTGTACATTGGTTTCCAGAACGGCGCGTTCGCCCTCCTGCTTGATGCGCTTTTCGACCTCTCTGCGCGCCTTGTCAACCTTCTCCTCGATGCTCGCCGGATGGATTCTGCCGTCCACGATGAGCTTTTCGAGTGCGATTCTGGCGACCTCGCGGCGGACCGGATCGAAGCACGAAAGGGTAATTGCCTCCGGCGTATCGTCGATGATGAGATCGACGCCGGTCAGGGACTCGATCGAGCGGATGTTTCTGCCCTCGCGTCCGATGATTCTGCCCTTCATCTCGTCATTCGGCAGCGGAACGACCGAAACCGCGACCTCGGAGACCTGCTCCGCGGCACATTTTGCGATTGCCATGGAGATATGGCTTCTTGCAATGTCCTCGCAGGTGGTCTTGATCTGCTGGTCGTAGGCAGCGATCTTCACAGCCTTTTCATGCACGAGATTCTGGTCGAGCTGTTCGAGCAGGTAATCCTTTGCCTGCTCCTTGGTGAACTCGGAAATGCGCTCGAGCATATCAATTTCGCTGCGCTTGAGGCGTTCGATCTCCTCGTTGCCGGCTTTCTTGATCTGCTCTGCTTCCGCAAGGCGCTCCTCAGCCTGATGAATCTTGGTCTGGAGCTGTTCCTCCTTGCGTTCAAAATGCTCTGTTTTTTTGTCGAGATTCTCTTCCTTTTGCTGGATTCTGCGCTCCTGGCGGCTCATATCGGCTCTGCGGTCCTTGATTTCCTTTTCTGCATCGGTACGCAGCTTGAAAATCTCATCCTTTGCCTCAACGAGCGCAGCCTTCTTGCGGTCCTCGGCTTCCTTTGCAGCGGAGCTGCGGATTCGCTCGGCTTCCTTCTCGGCACTGCCGATTGCAGCCTCTGCATCGCGCTTGCGCTGCTCAATGCCCTTCTGGACACCGCGGGACTCTGCCTTTTCGATCTGGGCATTGACATCCTGCTTTGCTTTGGATGAGCCGATAAAGAAACCGGCTGCCGCACCGGCAATCAGTGCGACAATAATCAGCAGAACAGCAAGCCCGGGATTCAGCGCCGCAACCAGCATGAGGGTACTAAGTGTCATACTGTGCTTTCCTCCTAACATTCTCAAATTGATATTCTGTATTTATCATTTGATTCTGCGGCAGGAAACACGCCGTTGGATGATTCAGTTTTATGCTTATCATACAGGGTGCAGACAGGCGGCATGTGTATCTTTCTGCGCATCGGGCACCCATATCATAAACCTGCCGGCAGCTCAGAGTGCAGCCCGACAGGCGTTCAAAAAAAGATCAGCAGCGGCATCTGCCGCAAAACACCATCGGAAGTACCGGCTGAAACAGAAACAGCCCCGACTTCCGGTGCAATGCATAATACACAATCTTAGTATACTATACTTTCAGCCGAAAGTCAAGGGCTATTTTGTATTTTCTGCGATTTTATCCGACGGTGATGCTGCCCGGATACATCCTTGCAGCGATTGCGAAATCGGGTTCCTTCGCCGCAAACAGCAGGAGACTGTCATTGGAGAAGCGGTATACCGTACCGGATGCAGCGTCCTCCGGAATCTGATACGTGATCGAGAGCAGCTTGATGCCCGCCGGAAGATGCGTACTGTTCTCGCCGCCGAACACGAGGATCACCTCCGGATTGACGGACGGGAACGGCGTATTCCAGATCACCTGTCCGCCGGTGATCTGTACGATTTCCGTGCTGCGGTGCGCCGGTCATTTGATGTAAAGGAATAC
>CAMHUJ010000176.1 GCA_946188175.1 uncultured Ruminococcus sp. | reverse complement strand
CCATGAAGATCGGGTACTACAAGACCTTTTTCAAGCAAGGACTTATCACTGCCGAGCAGCTTGAGAAGCTGCTCGCTATGCAGGATAAGCCCGATAAAAAGCAGGCAGCATAATTTCATTCCCTGCACTTGCAGTCTTGACTTTCACACTATAAAGCGATATAATGTAAGCGCAGGGGGATTCATATCCCTGATTACGGGAAAAGGAGGAAAATGAATAATAAGACTAAAGTAGCGGCATACTGCCGTGTCAGCACAAACATGGAAGATCAGCTCAATTCGCTGTCTGCACAGATCAAGTATTTTACGGAATATATCAGTCAGCACGAGGAATGGGAACTCATCGAGGTATACTACGATGAAGGAATTACTGGCACTTCTGTCAAGAAGCGTGAGGGCTTCAATCGCATGATTGCCGACAGCGAAGACGGCAGGATTGACCTCATCCTTACAAAAGAAGTGAGCCGGTTTGCACGAAATACTGTGGATACCCTCAATTATACACGCAGGCTGTCCGCACTGAACATCGGCGTGATCTTTATGAATGACGGCATTGACACTCGTGAAAAGGACGGAGAACTCCGCTTAACAATTATGTCCTCAATCGCACAGGAGGAAAGCCGTAAGATCTCCGAACGTGTCAAATGGGGAATGCGCCGGAAAATGGAAAACGGTTATGTTTACGGATACTCCCATCTGCTTGGTTATCGTGTTACGGACGGAAAAATCGAAGTGATACCGGAAGAAGCGGAACTTGTCCGGCACATTTTCCATAAATATGTCTGTGAGGGCAAAGGCAGCTCGATTATCGCAAATGAGCTGAATGCCGAAGGGTACACAAGTATAAAAGGTGCAATCTTCCGTCAGGATTCGGTGGTACGGATTCTCAAAAACGAGAAATACTGCGGTGATCTGGTGCAATGGAAAAAAGTCTGCACGGATTATCTCACAAAAAAGAAGGTGCAGAACAAAGGGGATAATCCGGACATTCCGCTTGTGACAATTCAAGATCATCATGAGCCGATTATCTCCAGAGAAACATTCGAGGCGGCACAGGAATTGCTGGATAAACGCGGTAAAAATGCCAGAGAAGGACGCAAGTATTCGCAGCACTATTGGCACAGCAGCCGGGTGTACTGCGGGAAATGCGGGAGTGCTTTCGGGATTACGGGCAAGAAAGCGATTAAGAATCGCTGCCTGCGCTGCATCAACCGCTCCAAATACGGAACAGTACAAAAGATGAATGTGAACGGCGTTATGGTCGGCTGTGACAGCAAGTTTATTACCGAAAAGATCATCAACACCTGCATGAAATTTGTATTGGAGCAAATTCAGCGGGACAGGGACAGCATTGCCGAACAGCTCCTTGCGGAGATTCAGTTTATTCAGCAGACTGCAATTGTGACCGATACAAAGCCGCTGCAACAGCGAATTGACAGCATCGCGGACAAAAAGAAACGGGCGGTTGATCTGATGCTTGAGGGTATCATTTCAAAGGATGACCTGAAAGCGCAGGTGAATCAGTACGATTCTGAGATTGCAGAGCTTTCTGAGCAGATCGCCAACAACAGTGACATCAGCCGTTATCATCAGAAACAGCTTGAAGCGATCCGTAAATACATCGAACAGATCAACCAGACCGAAAACATGGATACGAATAGCCTTGAAGTGTATAATACTTTGCTCAAAAAAATCGTGGTGTACGATGACAGCACGATCGACTATTATCTGACTTGTATTCCGTTCGGTTTTCATCTGACCTATCGGAATGAGAGAATTCCGCATACGCACAATGTTTGGGGCGTAACTGTGGAAAAGTGTGAGATTATCCCCGAGTAGTGTGCTGACGGAGGGTTCCTATACTTGAATGCGTCAGTAATGCTCGCTCTTGGAATCCCGGATAAGTAGCGCGGTGGATGGTCTACCAACACGACACTCAAGAATGTTTATCAGCATACGTTTACGGAAGAACGCAGACGTGTTGATGAACAGATTGACGGATTTTTCAATACGGTATTGGGGGTGTAACGCACCCCTTGTCCTTAGGACATTTCAGCCAAAATGAAGGGGTTAGGAGGCCGTGTGCACATGAAGCTGCACACAAAGTACTTCTAAAACTCGAAAAGAACGAAAATACGACATTTTAGAAAAAGACACTTTCTTCGAGTCCCCTTGTCTCCATATTTATAAAGTCCTGAATGCGTGATTTTTGCATTCAGGACTTTTTGTTTTGTACATCAGGCAAAATTGCTCTTATAAAGATCAATCAGGAGTTGCGGACAGTGCCCGCCGCCATGTTTTTTATGCTTTTATGCGGCACAGTCTGCTTGTCGGTTTCTGCATGTTACAGACTCTCAAAAAATGCGGTAAATTCCATTTCGTCGGATTCCGGCAGGCGTCTGGCGAAGATCGTGCCGCCGAGTGCGGAAGCGATCTGCTGCGAAATATACAGCCCGATGCCGCTGCCCTCGGTATTCTGCGCGTTTGAGCCGCGCCAGTAGCTCCCGAAGATGAACGGCAGCTCCGATTCCGGCAGCAGGACGCCGCGGTTCCGGACGATGATCGCAAAGCCCTCATCCTGCCGGTTCAGCACAACCGAGATGCCGCTGCCGTCACCGTATTTTTCCGCATTGCTGAGCAGCTGCGTGATGATGCGGAATAAACCGTAGAGGTCGCTGCGGACGAGCGGATTCGATTCGCATTCGACCGAGAACGGAATGCGGTTCAGCTCCATACGCGCGGCAAATTCCTGCTTTGTGAGCGCTGCAAGCTCGCGCAGATAGAATGTGCCGTATTCCGGCTCGTAGCTGCTGGCAGAGGTCGATGCGGTCTCGATCAGCTCGGAGGTGAGCTGCCCGATTTTATCTGCATTTGCTGTGATTTTCTCTGCGATCTGCTGCGCGGATTCCGGACCGGTGCCGTACAGCCCCGTGCCGATTGCATCCGCATACAGCCGGATATTCGTCAGCGGTGTTTTGACGCCGTGTGCAATCGACGCGAGCATTTTGCGGTGCCGCGCCTCCATTTGCCCGATATGTCTGCGCTCTGCCTGCAAGGTATCGTGCAGCATATTCATGCCCCAGATATACTTTCCGAACCAGCGGTCCTTTGATTCCGGCAGCTTTTCCGCCGTCGGGATGCGTGCGATGCGTGCCGGATACTCCGACAGCCTCCGGAACGGCGCGAGCATCCGGAAGTAAATATACAGCATGGCGCCGGTGATCAGCAGCCAGCAGACGGCGATCAGCAGGCAGCCGAGCCGCAGGACCGTATTTGTGCTGCGGTCGGGATAGGTGCAGAACAGAAAGCCGCAAAGCGTCCCGTCGGCATTCCGGACGGTGCAGGCGGCGGTATTTTTGTCCGCAGAGAGAAAGATCGGCTGCGCGCGGTCGGCTGCGGAGAGAAAACGGATCTGCTCGGGACTGTCCGCACCGAATGCCGAACGCCATTCCGCTTCATGTGCGCTGAGGGCTGCCTCCGGTGCTATGCTTTCATCCTGAAGGAGTGCTTGCAGTGCATCGGCGATGCGGTTTGTCGTGATATGATATGCATGTGTCTGCGCCTGAACTCTGCCGCCGTACAGCAGCGCAAAGCATCCGAACAGCAGCGCAAACACCGCGGTCACGGCGATCAGCAGGCGGATCAGCGGCTTCATCCGGCATCTCCAAAGCGGTAGCCGATCTTCCAGACCGTGCAGATCACCTTCGGATGTGTCGGATCATCTTCCAGCTTTTCGCGCAGCCAGCGGATATGCACGCTGACGGTGCCGGTCTCGGAAAAACAGTCTGTGCCCCAGACTGCATCGAACAGATAATTTTTATCGAGCGCCTCACCTTTATGCTCCATGAGGACGCGCAGCAGGTCGAATTCCTTGGCATTGAGCCGCAGCGGCGTACCCTGCTTTGTGACCTCTCTGGAGACCGGATTGAGCGTGATGCCGCAGCCGGTCAGACATGCGGCAGGCTCCGCTTCCGAAGCCGTGCGTTTCAGCAGCGCCTTGATTTTTGCAATCAGCACCGGAACGGAAAACGGCTTCCCGATGTAATCGTCGGCGCCGGTTTCATAGCCGATCAGCTTGCTTTCGTCATCGCTCCGCGCGCTCATCATCAGCACCGGAACGGATTGCGTTTTGCGGATCTCGGTGCAGGTACGGTAGCCGTCCTTGCCGGGCAGCATGACGTCCAGCAGCACCAGACGGAACGGTTCTGCCTGCAATGCGGCGAGTCCCTGCTCCGCATCGGTGCAGGCGCGGACGGTAAAGTCTGCGCGCAGCAGAAAATCGCGCAGCAGCGTGCCGAGCTCCGGATCGTCTTCGATCATGAGGATATCTGTCATGCAAACACCTTCCTTTTCCTGCTTATCATACCATATTATCCGCGAAAAAGCAAGAAGGCAGATTGTTTTGGGAGTGGATAAGCGGGAAGCGTATGGAATAAGGAGAAAGTAGAAGGGAGGAAGGAGAAAGTCAGAGGTGAAGAGTGCGGCATTGTTCTGTCTGCTTCACGCACGAATCGAAAAAATATAATCCCTGTTTTTTCCACGCCCGTTCGTTTGGGTGGATTGGAAGAACGAAATTGTGTTCTTTGCGCTGCACACGGATTTGCATGATATCAGAATGCGCCGAGATTCAGGAACTCCGGCTTATCTGTTACGCCTTCCGTTCCGGTCAGCGCTGCGGTCAGTGTGCCGGTATCATAATCCGCAAGCAGGATAAATACAACGCCCTCGCTGCGGATATTATTCAGAAACGTACCGGTCTGCTCGCTTGTCATCAGTTCCTCCATGCGCGAAAGTGTCAGCTGTGTTTCATTGCCGAACAGGTTGTCATACTTGACCCAGCGCCCGATATTTTCCGCATTCTGCATGAAATGTGACTGGTTCCCGTCTGCTGCATAGGCATTGACCGCGCAGAGACAGCCCAGCGTATTCCATGTGATCCCGTCGCACAGCTTTGTATTTTCATCGCGCAGAATCGGCTTGCCCTCCTCC
>CAMHUJ010000175.1 GCA_946188175.1 uncultured Ruminococcus sp. | reverse complement strand
GCGATCGGCAAGCTCGGGCATCATGCCAAGTTAGTCGATTATTGTCCGGAGATTCTTGCGGATAAGGATCCGCTGAATCCCTTTGCGAATATGTGGGATAAGGACGAGGAATCGCGCAGAATGTGCGAGATGACTATGCCTGCAATCCGGATCAATTATGAGAAATTCAACCGTTTCTATCACGAGCAGTTTGACAAAACAGAACGCAAATATACCGCCGGAAACTTCAATGACATCATCATGGATGAAAAGTTGGATGGCTTTGTCTGCGGTAGCGATACAATCTTCTGTCCGGATGAATTCGGCTTTGATGACGGCTATTATGGCAACTATGCCTGCATGAAAAACGGGTATGCTGTTGCATATGCGGCGAGCTTCGGCGATCCACATTTTACGGAGAAAACATATCCGGTTCTGAATGCTAGACTGCAAAACTTTAAGGCATTCGGTCTGCGCGAGAACCTGATGATTCCGTATGTAAAGGAGCATACATCGGTACCAGTGCAGAAGGTCGTTGACCCGACGCTTCTGCTGACATCTGCCGATTATGACCGGATTGCGGAAAAGCGGATTGTTACGGATAAATATCTGCTGCTCTATGCACGCCGCTATAATCCGGTGATGACCGAATACGCCGAGAAGCTGGCGGAGAATAACGGCTGGAAGATCATTGAAATCAGCCTGCGTGCGACGAATGCAGAGCGCGGACATCAGATGTTCTATGAAGCCGGTGTCGAGGAATTTCTCTCGCTCGTCAAGCATGCAGAATATGTCGTGACAAATTCGTTCCACGGCATGATCTTCAGTGTGCAGTATCGCAGACCGTTCGTGGTATTCTCGCGTGAACAGTGCGATACCAAGATCGAGGAGCTGCTTGCACTGTTTGGGCTTTCCGACCGGATGCTGGTGAACGGCACGGAATCGTTCTGCGATACGATCTGCTACGATGAAGTGCATGCACGGATTGATGCTGCGCGTCAGGAATCCGCTGCATTCCTGCAAGCGGAGCTCGACGGCTGTCCGAAGAAGTAAGGGAATATAGCTATGAATTTTTTAACATCGCAGAATAAAAGTGAATGCTTCGGATGTGAAGCCTGTGCACAAAGCTGTCCGAAGCAGGCGATTCAGATGCAGGAGGACAGCGAGGGCTTCCGCTATCCTGTGATCAATTCTGAACTCTGCATTCACTGCGGGCTGTGCCATAAGGTATGTCCGGCTGAACATATGCCGGAAGCATCGCAGGATGAAAAATATGCGTTCGGCGGCTATCATAACAGCCTGTATGTGCGGAAATTCAGCACATCCGGCGGCGCATTCACCGCGATTGCGCAGGAATGGGCGGAACAGAATCCCGACTATTTCCTGTTCGGTGCTGCGTCGAAAGGGCTCGCCGTGTTCCATTACGGCATTGACAATATCCGGAAGCTGCCGGTGATCTGCAAATCGAAGTATTCGCAGAGCCGGATCGGGGATACCTTTGTGCAGGTGCGTGACGCACTGAAATCCGGAAAAAAGGTTCTGTTTTCCGGTACGCCCTGTCAGGTTGCAGGTCTGAAGGCGTTTCTGCGAAATGCGGATACCGCGAATCTGCTGCTGGTTGAAGTGATTTGCGAGGGCGTTCCGAGTCCGCTGTATATCCGGAAGCTTGACGATCACATCTTTAAGACCTACGGTTCGCGCATCAAAAAGCTCGATTACCGCAGCAAGGGGCAGAAATGCAGTCCCGAATCCTTCAAGTGGGATTTTCAGCGGATGTCTCTGGAGCTCGAGGACGGCAGAATCTTCGAAAAGGATCGCTGGTTCAATCCGTACTGGTCGATCTGGCTCCAGCATCTGATGAGCAGACCTTCCTGCTATGAATGTCCGTTCACGACAACGGAACGGCAGGCGGATATTACGCTCGGCGATCTCTGGGGTGTGCATCTGTACTGTCCGGAGCTGTACGGCAATAACGGCGGTGCTTCGCTGATCGTCTGTAATACGGAAAAGGGCAGAACGCTCTGGCAGGCTGCCGAGAAGCGCTTCACCGGTCATGCGCTGGATTTTGAGACTGCTTTGAAATATCAGGGTCCCATGCGGAAGCATATTGACGTGAATCCGCAGCGTGAGGAGTGCATGAACGATCTTGCGGATGAAAGCATGTCTTATTCGGAAATATGTGAAAAATGGGCTAAGAAGCCGGATGCAAAGCTGCTGTTCCAGAAGTATGTCTGGGGCAACCGGCAGAAGGTATTTGTCTGGAATCTGAAAAATAAAAAGTGAGGCTTTTCATATGTTGAATTTTACAGTCGGACCGGTCATGTGCAGCGATGCGGTTTGTGCAGTCGGCGGCGAACAGGTACCGTATTTTAGAACGCCTGAATTCTCTGCGCTGATGCTGGAAAATGAGCAGCTGATGCTGAAATTTGCGAAAGCGCCGCTGGGCTCGCGTGTTGCTTTTATGACAAATTCCTCCACGGGTTCCATGGAGGCGACCGTTATGAACTGCTTTACGGCAGCGGACAAAGTGCTTGTCATCAACGGCGGCAGCTTTGGTCAGCGTTTTACCGAGCTCTGCGAGATTCATGAGATTCCGCACGATGTTCTGCGCTTGAACCATGGGCAGATGCTGACTAGGGAACGCCTGTATGAATACGACGGCAAAGGTTATACCGGTCTGCTTGTCAACATCGACGAGACCTCGACCGGTGTGCTGTATGATGCCGAAATGCTTGGTGAATTCTGCCGGAAGAATCAGATGTTCTATGTCTGTGACTGCGTATCCGCATTTCTTGCCGATCCCTTCGACATGGCACACTGCGGCGCAGATGTCATGATTACCGGTTCGCAGAAGGTGCTTGCATGCCCTCCGGGTGTTTCGATGATCGTGCTTGCACCACGCGCAGTAGAGCGCGTGAACAATGCGAATGTGAAATCTATGTACTTCAATCTTGCAGATGTTCTGAAAAACATGGAGCGCGGACAGACGCCGTTTACACCGGCTGTCGGGATCCTGCGCCAGATGAATGCAAGACTTCGCGAGATCGAAAAAACAGGCGGCGCGGATGCGGAGATCGCGCGTGTTGGTGCACAGGCAAAGGATTTCCGGGACAAGATCAGTGCACTGCCGTTTGAATTTGTATCCGAATCGCCCGCAAACGGCGTAACGCCGGTGCATCCGCTCCACGCAGATGCATATGAGATTTTCATGGAGCTCAAGGATAATTACGGCATCTGGATCTGCCCGAATGGCGGTGATATGAAGAGCACAGTCTTCCGTGTCGGTCATATCGGACATCTGACGCATGATGACAATACCACGCTGATCAATGCCCTGAAGGATATGCAGGCGAAGGGTAAGCTGTAAGATACTGCATGTGACGGAGATAATACATTGGTAAAAGTTATCACATACGGAACCTATGATATGCTCCATTACGGACATATCCGGTTACTGGAGCGCGCAAAGGCACTCGGGGATTACCTGATTGTCGGAATCACCTCGGATGACTACGACAAGACCAGAGGCAAGATCAATTTGCAGCAGACGCTTATGGAGCGCATTGCCGCCGTGGAGGCGACGGGTCTTGCGGATGAGATTGTCGTTGAGGAATACGAGGGACAGAAAATCGACGATATCCGCCGTCTCGGCGTCGATATCTTTACGGTCGGTTCGGACTGGGAAGGCTACTTTGATTATCTGAATGAATACTGCAAGGTCGTTTATCTTCCCAGAACGCAGGGCGTTTCCAGCTCGGAGATGCGGGCGGAAAAGCGTAAGCTGCGGTTCGGGCTTGTCGGCTCGACCGTCTTCCGGACAAAGTTTATCAATGAGGCAAAGTTTGTCAACGGCGTAGAGGTCATCGGCGTCTATGCCACGACAGAGGGCAGCGAGCCCGAAATCAGTGCGCTGTATCATACCGACCGGTATGAGGAGCTGCTCGAACGTGTCGATGCCGTGTATATCATCTCCAAGCCGGAGAATCACTATAAGCATTGCAGAGAGGCGCTTCTTGCTGGAAAGCATGTGCTTTGTGAATCGCCGGTTGCCTATACACGCGAGCAGTGTCAGGAGCTGTTTGCGCTGGCAAGAGAGAAGAATCTGATTCTCATGGATGCGATCAAGACCGCGTATTCCACGGCGTATGAGCGGCTGATTCTCATGGCGAAGGGCGGAAAAATCGGCAAGGTTGTTTCGGTCGATGCGGTCTGCACAAGTCTGCGCGACGGCATTTCGATTGAAGGCACCGATCTTTCCAAGAAGTGGAACAGCATGTGCGGCTGGGCTCCGGCTGCGATGCTTCCGGTATTTCAGATTTTCGGAACGGATTACCGTCAAAAGCTCTATTATACGATGTTTCAGGATAAATCCGAGAACATTGACGCGTTTACGAAAATCGACTTCGTGTATGAATCCGGCGTCGCAACGGTCAAGGTTGCAAAGGGCGCCAAGGCTGAGGGCGAGCTGATCATCACCGGTACAAAGGGCTATATCTATGTTCCGGCACCGTGGTGGAAAACGGATTATTTTGAAATCCGCTATGAACACGCAGAGGACAATAAGCGCTTTTTCTATCAGCTCGACGGCGAAGGCATCCGCTATGAAATTGTCGCGTTTGCAAAGGCTGTGGATTCCGGCAGGAGCCGCAGCAATGTTTCCGAGGGCATCTCGGAGGCGATTGTCGGCGTGATTGAAGACTTTAATGCACGGCAGAACATGATTGAATTGATTTGAAAGGAGTTACTATGAAAGGCATCATTCTTGCCGGAGGCTCCGGCACCAGACTCTATCCGCTGACCATGGTCACATCGAAGCAGCTGCTTCCGGTCTATGACAAGCCAATGGTTTACTATCCGCTGTCTACGCTGATGCTTGCCGGTATCAAGGATATTCTGATTATCTCGACGCCGACCGATCTTCCGAATTTTGAGCGGCTGCTCGGCGACGGTTCGCAGTACGGCATTCACCTGAGCTATAAGGTTCAGCCTTCGCCGGACGGACTTGCACAGGCGTTCATCCTCGGAGAA
>CAMHUJ010000174.1 GCA_946188175.1 uncultured Ruminococcus sp. | reverse complement strand
TCCGGACGAATTGTGCTATAATCTAGCCGTCAAAAGAAAACACCGCAAACTATACACTTTGCAGGAATCTACACTGATTTGAAAAAGGAGAATCATCATGAAAAAACGATTATTGCACTGACTGCTCTCACGCTCGTTCTGACCCTGTCCGGATGCGCAGACTCAAGCACACAGAGTTCTGATTCTGCCGCTGAAACGACAGCTGTCATCACAGAAGCAGAAACAACAGCAACAACTGAAGAAACACTTGCAGAAACCGTTACCGAAGCAGAGACAACTGTATCAACCGGTATGGAGACATCTGCCGTAACGGAAACCACGGACGCTGTTACGGAAACCACAGCAACTGAAAGTCAGCAGGTTACGCCGGTGACCGATGAGGCACCGCTCATTGCACTGACCTACAAGCTGCTTCAGGAATATGAAGTCATTGACGGCGTATGTGCCTTCGGCCTGAGTGCCGATATAAATACCATTTATGAGACAGATGATAATACTGTATATAACCTCGTTACAGACGGCAATTTCGAGAAGATCGACGATCTCAAGCAATTCTTCGGAAAAACCGTAACCGGAGATGCAAAAGCAGAGATTGAGAAGAGTGTGTTTGAAGGTGAGCATCCGATCTACATCGAGCATGACGGGCATCTCTATATGCTCAACGGCGGCCGCGGCTCCGGATTTGGTTTCCAGAAGGATACGATCAAGGTCTATGATATCACAAATGACGGCTTCAAAGCAACTCTGAAGAATAATCAGTACGGCGCCCAGATCACGGATGTTTACGTCACAATCGTGAAAATTGACGGTGAATACCTGATCAGCAGCTTTGAATAAGAATTCTGATTTTCTTGATTCTGAGAAAAAAACCGCCTCTCTGTACAGGAATAGAGAGGCGGTTTTCTGATGTTATGTATGATCTGCGCTTAGCGCAGGAAGACTGTATATGCAAGATCGACTGCCAGAACAGTGACGATCAGAATTGCAGTGACATACAGTGCTTTGTCCTTCATGCGAGCCGCAAGGCGGTCAAGAAGCGGCTGAATCACATAGAGGAAGATCACTCCGCCGATGCCGAACCGGATGCTCGGGCTCAATGCAATACGCGCCTGAAAGTTAATCGCATAGTCTGCATAGGTCTGCCACGGCCATGAACCGATTGTCCATTCGCAGAGATAGCTTGTGATCAGTTCAATCAGCGTCGCGGTTGCCATGGTCAGAAGGAAAATCGCAGGAATCATCAGCAGTTTCTTTTTGAGCGTCTTTCCTTTGATCAGTCGGTACCACAAAAGCAGGAAAACAGTTGCACCGAATCCGTATACCGGCAGCCACGGTCCGAATAAAACGCCTCTGTTGCTGAAACCCCAGCGGTAAATCACGGTTTCCAGCGTTACTTCATAGATCCAGCCGATCACTGCGTAAATCCAGAAGAACAGGATATGTTCTGCAATCTTTCTCTTTTTCATTTTCAGTACCTCCGTTTCATGAGATCAGATCGGTTTTGTTGTTTCTGTGTATATTATAGCAGAAAATCGGAAAAAACGGAAGATGCTGTCTGTCATACAAAGTGTGACATTTGTAATATGGCAGAAGCAGCGGCAGGGAAACAGCCCCCGCCGCTGCTTTTTTCATGAATTACGCCTTGAAAATAAAGCGTACAAAGTTGTAGATATGTGCATGGATGCAGTTATCACCGTGGTAGCCGCCCTGAACAACATGCCAGATATGCGGTGTCTGCTCCTTATTAAAGTTATTGTGGTAGCCTTCCGGCGTCGAAAGACCGACAACACTATCATTTGTACCGCCGGTCAGAAGGATCAATACCGGTGCTTCCTCTTCACTCTTCCACTTCCACGGACCTTCGACTGCCGGTGCCGGACAAATTGCGCCGATATAAGCGAATTTATCAGCATGCTTCATTCCGATGCGAAGCGATTCTCTGCCGCCCATGGAGAAGCCGGTGACTGCCGTGTTCTCTCTGCCGGTCGCGCAGGAATAGGTCGATTCGATATGCGGCATCAGGCTGTCTACGATATCATCAACGAAATTGTCATATCCGAGGCTGGAATCGTAGTCGCCGAAGCCGGTCGCATCCTGCTTGGTCGGGTGCGTAAAGACCCACGGTACGACAACGATCATATCCTCCGCTTCACCGGATGCGATAGCATTGCCGATGATCTGTCTGGTATACATCGTGCCGTTGCCCTTGATAATCATACGGTCTTCATTCTCAAAGAAGCCGTGCAGCAGATACAGAACCGGATATTTCTTGCTTTCATCGTAATTTGCAGGAAGCAAAATATTGTACGGCTTATTCTTGTTCGCCTTCTTGGAGAAATAGGTCTTCTTCTGGATTGTGCCGTATTGTACGCCCTGCTTTTCATTGTGGGAATCATTCGGCTCTGTCATTTTCAGCTGTTTCTCACAAATCGGCGTATATTCGGAAATTGTACGCATTTCCGCTTTCGGCGGTGTGACACGCTCAAGGAACTTATCCGTCTTGCCGAGCAGATAATCCACATACCATGCGATATCTGTCTGATCGACATTGCCGTCGCCGTTGATATCAGCGGATTTTTTGACCTTATCACTGCTGAAGCTCTTAATTGTGCCCGCCTTTGCGATTGAGAGGTCTGCCGCGGTAACTGCGCCGTCGCCGTCGAGGTCGCCGAGCTTAATATTGCCGGAGAGATCAACCTTAGCTTTCTCCTTGCTGAATGTGAAGCTGTCAATGTTCATCAGATAGCTGCTGCCGCCTGTAAACTTGATATAAAGGTCATGTTTTTCCTTTACTTCACCGGCAATATTCGCTGAAACATTCTGGAATGTCTGGAATGCACCGGTGCTCGGAACATCAATCGTCGCAGCCGGTGTTCCGGACATCGAATCCAGATAGAATTCTACCTTGCAGCCGCCGTCCGGTGAACCGACACTGGCAGTTACGCTCTTGGCACCGTCGCCGAAGTCAACATTCTTGAATACGATATAATCGCCGTTTTCGATAAAGCCGACATCAGAGCCGCCTGCATCAAGCTGCTCGATCTGAATGCCGGACATGGAAGTATAATCCTCTGCCTCAATCTTGTCAAACGCAGAAAACGGTTCGATCTCAGCGGTTGTTCCGGAAGTAAGACCTGCCTGATCTGCCATTTGCAGGAAATTCCAGAGAGCCGGTTTCCAGACATCAAAGTCATGCTTACCGCCCTGAATCAGGAAGTATTCATGCTTGACACCGTTTGAATCACAGAATTTGTGCACTGTCTCGCTGAAATTCAGAAGGCTGTCGGATGTACCGCAGGAAATCAGAAATGCCTTGAGCTTTTCGCTCGCAGCCTTGCCGCCGTCAGGAAACAGTACGTTTGTACTCTTGGTATTCGGCGCGGAGGAAATCGGGCAGAGATAGTGGAACACATCCAGATTTGTCAGACCGATATTGAAGGTCTGTCCGCCGCCCATCGACAGTCCGGCAAGTGCGCGGTGGTCGGCATCGTCATATACTGAATAGTGCTGATCGACATAAGGCACAAGGTTTTCCACGAGATCCTTCGTGAAGTTTTCGTAGCCGTCACTGATGCCTGCGCCGGTTGCATCGGTATTCGGCGAGACAACAATCATCGGCTGAATCTTGCCGTCTGCAATCAGATTGTCAAGCATGATGTTTGCCCTGCCGCCCCAGTCTGCCATCCAGTGACTGCTGTTGCCGCCGATTCCGTGAAGAATATAGCAAACGGCATATTTCTGCTTGTTGGAATAGCCCGGCGGTGTGTAGACAAGTGCTGTACGGTTGCTGTTGGTTGCCTTGGAATTGTAGGTAATCTCAGTTACCTTGCCTTTTGCCGTGTTTGCCCGCTGCTGATCATAGCCGTTCGGCGGCAGCTGGCAGGTAAACGCGATGCTTTGTGCAGAAGCCTGTATTTCTTTCTGTATAACAGGCAGCTGCCCGGTGGCTGCTGCTGCACACAATATACAACTGCATGCAGCAAGTACGGATAGGATTTTCTGTTTCTTTTTCATTTGAATTCCCCTTTACAGATCAATTCTCCCTTTCATTCTATGATGCTGCGGCAAACTGGAATTACCGCAGAATATCGGCGATATATAAGGGATAAGTATATATCGCTAAAATCATTCTAGCATGTATACAATTATTGTACAATGCAAAATTTGAATAAACAGTTAAAAAAACGCAGATTTTGAGCAATGTACCGAAAACGCTAACAGAAAACACTGTTGTTTTTTCTGTTTCTAAGCACACATTGATTCCATTACGTCAGAACATGCAAGCTCATATATTAAAACATGCTCATGCACAGCTTGCTTTTTCGGATTTGATATGCTATAATAAAATAACAGGTCATGAATCTGTAACCTATGCCGCGTCATATATGAATACAATACAACTGACATGATAAGGAGAACGAGAATGAAACAAATCACTGCTTTTCTGGCAGCCGCCGTTCTGCTGACGGCATCCATACAGCTGCTGCCCTGCTGCAATCTGACCGTCACTGCCGAAGAAGCTGAATTCACAGAGGAAAAAAACAAAGACTTCAGCTACCGTATTTATTCCGATCATATCAAGATCATGAATATTGAGAAATCCGGCGGCGACATTGTGATTCCGGCTGAAATCGACGGCGTTCCTGTCACGGACTGGGATGAAGATGCCAAGATCCCCGGGTTCTATGCCTTTTCATTGACCATTGACGAGGAGAATCCGAATTTTGAAATCGTCAATGATGCGCTGATCTGCAAGACCTCAAAGGTTATGATCCTGTATGTCGGCAAGAGTGACGGTTATAATGCCAATAACGGCAAATGGCTTGAAAATTACAAAATACCGGACGGGGTACGGGTGATCGGAAAAAGTGCCTTCCGGAATGCTTCCTTTATCCACAGCCTGACGATTCCGGATACCGTGGAAGCACTGAAGCTCGGCAGCTTGCAGGGAACCAGTCTCGAAGCAGTTACAATTCCGCCGTCAGTGACGGAGATTGCGGATGCCGCACTCAATACAAATAC
>CAMHUJ010000173.1 GCA_946188175.1 uncultured Ruminococcus sp. | reverse complement strand
TGTCCACAGCGTTGGAAATACAATGACATCCAGACCGTCTGAATCATCAGGCGGTTTCGTCATGCAGTTTGATTGGATGCTGCGCGATTCATGCAGCCGCTTTTCCCCGCATACACTTTATCACAACACAGTCTGCGAAGGGATGCGATACCATGAAAACGCCTGCGATGTTTTTAGACCGCATGGAGCTCTGCGGCAATTCCGATGTGTATATTGACCGCTGCCGCCGCCTGCTGGAATGCAGCGATATGCTGATGCTTCTGGAACTGGGCGGAAGCCGTGTTGCCGTCTGGGGACACGGTCTTTCCGCGTCTGATTACAGCAGCGGAGGGCTGCACATCTCCGGCGAGATCCGCGCCATTGAATTTGACGGCGGACTGTGAGGTGCAGCATGGCTTCTGTATCTTTTACCGCGAAGGGCGCACAGCTTGCAGCCTTCCGCGATGCGCTCCGCAGAAACGGCGTCCGCTGCCGCAGTCAGCAGATCAGCGGCGAGAGATTCTCCGCCGTGATCTCCGCAGGCGACCGGAAAATGCTTGCCGCCCTCGCATCACACTATCAGATTGAAACCGCGATCACCGCACGCCGCGGGCTGCGCTTTCACCTGACACCCTTCCGCGGGCGCTGGGGATTCCTCTGCGGGATGCTCCTCGGCAGCATGTTTCTCTGGTGGTGCAATGCCGCCGTGCGCAGTATTGAGATCACCGGAAATACGCGTATTCCGGATGCAGAGATCATCCGTGCGCTGTCTGATCTCGGTGTTTCCTACGGCGTCCCGTTCCGCGATCTGCCGTATCGTTATATCGAGCAGCAGATGCGTCTTTCCGTTCATGATATCGAATGGATCACGATGCGGCACCGCGGCGGCAGGCTGATCGTCGATCTGACGGAGGAGCGTCTGCCGCCCGCTATGGATGAACGCAGAATCCCCGCGAATATCGTCGCCGCCGAGACCGCACAGATCACGGGCATGGATATCCGCAGCGGCTTTGCGGTAAAGCAGGTCGGCGATACGGTCCGCGCCGGAGAACTGCTCATCAGCGGCGCAAGGACCGACGCCTTCGGCATCTGCCGCTATTATCACGCCGAGGGCACGGTCACGGGCACGTATTTCGATACCTTTGAGCAGACGCTCCCGTATGTCTCCGAGCTGCCCGTCCGCGGCAGTTCACAGACGGAGACTGTCCTCTCGGTATTCGGAAGGCGGATTCCGCTGACGCTCGGATTTGTCCGTCCGGCACCGGCAGAGAATCTGATTTACGAGGAGGACCGCGAGCCGTTTTACTGCTTCGGCAGACAGCTTCCCCTGTCGCTCATCCGCTGCCGCTACATCCGTCAGGAGACGGCGATCACGGTTTTTTCGGAGGCGGAGCTGCGTGCCATGCTGACCGAATCGGCGGCGCGGTATGTGCAGAATTTTCACGCTGATGACAGGCTCATCAGCAAAAAAATCAGTTTTTCGCAGTCTGATTTGGGCATTTCGCTGAAAATCAACTATGTTTTCGAGGGCGTTATCGGGAAAAGCTGTGAAATTTTTGTGAAATTATCCTAAAACTATTCCATTTTTCATTCGTTTGTGATATAATAGACATAGAATTTATCATGCGCTTTCTGCTGCCTGAAGAAGGTCGGGGGAAAGCAGTTTATGACAAAGGAGCAGATTGAAAAAAAGCACATGGCAGAACTGATTTGGAATGCAGCAAATCCCGATGAAATAGCCGCTGTTTTCGGCAGCTATGACTCGAACCTGAATCTGATCCAGAAGAAGTTTCAGGTTGTGATTGTCAACCGCGGCACCGGCGTCAAGATCACCGGACCGGAGGAGAATATCCGGAAAGCCGCCGAGGCAATGGATGTGCTGCTCGAAAACACCCGCAAGGGCACCGGCATCAATGAGCAGGGCGTGCGCTACGTTGTCTCAATGGTCGCCGACAATGCCGCCGAGGAGGTCAAGACACTGACCGCAGATGCCGTCAGCGTCACGCTCTCGGGCAAACCGATCCGGCCGCGCACCGTCGGTCAGAAGAAGTATCTCGATGCAATCGCTGCCAATACCATTGTACTCGGCATCGGACCTGCCGGCACCGGCAAAACCTATCTCGCTGTCGCAATGGCGGTCAAGGCACTGAAAAGCCATGAGATCAGCCGCATCATTCTGACGCGCCCCGCGGTTGAAGCAGGCGAGAAGCTCGGTTTTCTTCCGGGCGATTTGCAGGATAAGGTCGATCCGTATCTCAGACCGCTCTACGATGCGCTCTTTGAAATGCTCGGCAGTGAAACCGTCGAGCGCGACCTCGAGAAGAATATCATCGAGATCGCGCCGCTTGCCTACATGCGCGGCAGAACGCTCGACCATGCCTTCATCATTCTCGATGAGGCGCAGAATACCACATCCGAGCAGATCAAAATGTTCCTGACCCGTCTCGGCGAGGGCAGTAAAATGGTCATTACCGGCGATATCACCCAGATCGACCTGCCCGATCCGCGCCGCTCCGGTCTGATCGAAGCGATGCGCGTGCTCCGAACCGTCGATGACATCGTAATTCACACGTTCTCGGAGAAGGATGTTGTCCGTCACAGACTCGTGCAGGATATCATCACAGCCTATGCGAATTACGAGCACAAAAACATACAAAATCATCATGAAAGGAAAAGAAACAAAAATGGCTAAACTGAAAGTTTATATCAAGGATACGCAGCATGAGGTCAAGATTCCGGTCGGAATCCGCCTGCTGATCCGCCGCTGCTGTCAGGCAGTGCTGACAACGGAAGGCTTCGGTCACGATACCGAGGTCAGTGTCTCCTTCGTCAACAACGAGGAGATCCGCAAGCTCAATGCGCAGTACCGCAATAAGGATATGGAGACCGATGTACTCTCCTTCCCGCTCTGCGAGGGCGATCATCTGGAGATCAACACCGAGAACGGCTTTGTCCTGCTCGGCGATATTGTCATCTCCATGGAAATGGCGGTCAAGCAGGCAAAAATGTACGGACATGTTCTTGAGCGCGAGGTTGCGTTCCTGACGGTGCATTCGATGCTGCATCTGCTGGGCTACGATCATGAGAAATCCTCTCTGGAGCAGAGACAGATGCGCGAGAAGGAGGAGTCTGTCCTCGAAAAGCTCGGCTTCTCCAGAGATACCAGCTATATTGTACCGGAGGATCAGGAATAATCCATGCAGGAAAACGGCAAAACAAAGATACTGTTTGCGGCGATTGCAGGGCATACGAATGCCGGCAAATCCTCACTGCTCAATGCGATGATCGGCGAAAAGATCGCATCGGTGAGCCCGAAGCCGCAGACGACGCGCACACGCATCACGGGCATCCGCAATATCGGTGAAACGCAGCTTGTCTTTACCGATACGCCCGGTCTGCATCATGCGCGCACAAAGCTCGGCGACCAGATGCTCAAAGCGGCGAAGGAAGCCGTCTCCGAGATCGACTGCGTGATTTTCATGCAGGACTGCACAAAGCCGCTCGGCGAGCAGGAGCAGATCATGCTGGATAATCTGACAAAGCAGGGGACACCGGTGATCTTTGTGTATAATAAGATCGACCTGCTGAAGGAGAAATCCGCGCTTGCGCCGCTGCTTGCGGAGGCAGATCAGCGGTGGCATCCGGCGGCGATCATTCCGGTATCCGTCACGCGCAATGACGGCGTACAGGATGTGCTGGATGAGCTGCTCAGCCGTGCCGTCGAGGGACCGCATTATTTCCCCGAGGATATGATCACCGATCAGCCGGAGCGTGTGCTGGCGGCGGAGCTGGTCCGTGAGCAGCTTCTCTATCTTTTGCAGGATGAGGTACCGCACGGCATCGCGGTCGTGACGGAATCCTTCTCCGAGCGTGAGGATAAGGATATCCTCAATATCTCGGTGCTGATTTACTGCGAAAAAGAATCGCATAAGCGCATGATCATCGGCAAGAACGGCGCGATGCTGAAAAAGGTCGGTGCCAACGCAAGGCGCGAGCTGGAAAAGTTCTTCCGGATTCAGGTCAATCTCCAGACATGGGTCAAGGTCAAGGAGGACTGGCGCAACCGCGATATGATGATCGAGCAGTTCGGTCTGAATTTCAATCAGTAATTATTTCCATGTTTATAAAAAATGATTCCGCATATGCTGACTTCAAAAGGAGGTTCGCATATGCGGATTCAAAATGCTTATTGGACCGGCAGAACGGCAGAGAACCGGCAGCAGCAGCGCTGGGATGCCTTCTGTCAGAGCGGCAGCGTCGCGGATTATCTCGAATACCGTGCATGCTGCGCCCGTGAGGACAACACCTATGCAGACGCATCTCAATCTCAAGGGACTCGTGATTCGGGAGACCGCCTTTCAGGATGCCGATAAGATCATCGACCTGCTCACCGAGGACGGCATCCGCACCGTGCGCGCAAAATCCGCACGGAAACCGGGCAGCAAATATGCAGCCGTTACGCAGCTTTTCTCCTACGGGGACTTCTGCCTGCGGTGCAGCGGAGACCGGCTTTTTCTCGACAGCGCAGTTTCGCTGAATCTGTTTTTCGGCATCCGGAATGACCTCGATGCGCTTGCGCTTGCTTCGTATTTTTCGGAGCTCATCCGGAATACCGTTACAAATCAGCCGCAGCCGCAGATTCTGCGGCTGTATCTGCTTGCACTGCATCATTTATCGGAGCATACCCGTCCGCTGTCTTTGGTGAAGTCGGTTTTCGAGCTGCGGCTGATGACGGAGCTCGGCATGATGCCGGATCTGGTCTGCTGTCAGGCGTGCATGACTTATCTGCCGGAGCATCCGGTTCTGCGCGTGCGCTTTGCAGATTTCGTCTGCCGCGAATGCAGCCAGATTGCCGACAATCATGATATACCTGCGACACAGGCGGTATTGCTTGCCGCAAGACATGTCGTCTTCACCGATTTTGACCGGCTGTTCCACCGTAAGGTGAATAGGCAGGGAAAAGGCGGTGGGGTTCCCGTCGCTGTCCGTGCCCTCCACGGTCAGGGTCCCGTCAAAATCGCCGGAAAGCTGCTTGCCGGGGGTCAGGGTGATT
>CAMHUJ010000172.1 GCA_946188175.1 uncultured Ruminococcus sp. | reverse complement strand
CAATGCCCGCGGGGGCTCCCCGCAAAAAACGCCGGTGCGCAAATTGAATCGCGCACCGGCTGTTTTTCGGGTTATACGGTTTCTTCCTTGCGTTTAATGACAAAGCCGAATACATGCGGACCGGCATTGCAGCAGATTGACGCGCCGATGTTCCAGTAGCACTCCGGCGGATAGCCGAGCGCCTTTGTCAGCGCCGCGCCGAATTCCTGCGCAATTTTCGTATCTGACGCCTGCATCACGATATACGGCGAATGCGGCTGAATATCCGCCTTGACAACCTCGACCATTTTCGGGATCATATTCTGCTCGCCGCGAATCTTCTGAATCACGCTCGATTCGCAGTTGCAGATGCGGCAGAAGGGCTTGAGTCCGAGCAGCTCGCCTGCAAATGCCGCAGCCGCGCTCACTCTGCCCGAGCGCTTGACATATTTCAGCGTCATCGGGACAAAATACAGCCCTGCATGGCGCACCCAGTCTTCGATATAATCTATGATCTCCGGTACGTTTGCGCCGTGGGAGAGCATCTTTGCCGCCTCCGCCACCGCATAGCCGTAGGTTGCGGTGTAGTTTCTGCCGTCCACCACATGAATCTTCATCCGGCTTTCCGGATGCTCCTCGTAATACTGCTCCCGCGTCATGATCGCATTGTTATAAGTGCCGGAGCCGCCTGCGCCGATTGTCACATAAATCAGATCGGTATAGCCCTCGGCAGCCAGCTGCTCATAGGCATCCATGATCTCAAACGGGGTAAGCTGTGCCGTGGACGGATACTCCTGTGCACGGTCGATCATATCATAGAATTCCTCTTTGGAGAAATCGAGTTCCTCGCGCAGCGATTTTCCTTCAATGATAACCGGAAAATAGAGCATGTGAATGCCCATTGCTTCGGCGCGTTCTTTGGAAATATCACTGACAGAATCGGTCATCAGCTTGATTTTTTGTTTCAGCATCGTAGATGTTCCTTTCTCAGATCTGACTGATATCGTATGTACGCGGTGTTTCCGGCTCCCAATCCGCCTTTGCCCAGCGCCCGTCGCGCGTGAGTCCGGCAAAATCATGCTGCCGCAGCACCTCATATGCCGCAACGGCGACCGAATTGGAAAGATTCAGGCAGCGCAGCGTCTCACGCATCGGAATCCGCACGCAGCGCTCCGGATTCGCCTTCAGCAGCGCATCATCAAGTCCGGTATCCTCTCTGCCGAAAATCAGGAAGGTCTCCTCCGGATAGGTCACATCCGTATAGAGCGTACCGGTTTTTGCGGTGAAATAGAAATACGGATTCTGCGCAGTGGCAGCCGGATGCTGCGCGAAGAAATCATCGAGACTGTCATAATGGAAAATATCGAGCTTATCCCAGTAATCGAGTCCTGCGCGCTTGAGCTTTGCATCGTCGATGCGGAAGCCCAGCGGATGAATCAGATGCAGTGCCGCACCGGTCACGGCGCAGGTGCGCGCAATACTGCCGGTATTCTGCGGAATCCGCGGTTCAACAAGTACAAAATGCAGTTTATGCAAAATTTATCCTTCCTTTTTACATGGTTCCGGCATTCAGAAAATGGTCTGCATAAGCAGCCTGTGCCGCGGCATGATAACGGCAATCCAGCAAAGAAAGGAGCTCCCGATCATGCAGATTCAGGCAATTTCCAAGGGGATTGCAGTCGGCGCGGCAGCCGGAATGCTCGGCTATCTGGTCAGCAGCGCATCCTCCGGCGAAAAATCAAAGCTCAAGCGCCGGACGGTCAAAGCCGCACATGCAATCGGTGCCGTCATGGACAGCGTTGCAGAGCTGCTGCACTGAAATTCCGCTCCGCGGCAGTGCGCTGCGGAGCATACATATTATGCATCCGGATTGTTTTTGCGGTATGCAAGATAGCTTTCAAGAATGATCGTCGCGGCAACGGCATCGACAACCGCCTTGCGCTTTTTGCCGCGCGTATTTGTCACATTGAGGATCTGATGCGCCGAAACGGTCGTGCAGCGCTCATCCCAGAGCACGACCGGAATATCGGTCAGCTCACCGAGCAGCTTTGCAAACGCTTCGCATTTCTGCGCTCTGGCGCCGCAGCTGCCGTCCATATTCTTCGGATAGCCGACGACAATCCGCTCCGCCTTCGCATCCTTTGCAGCCTGCGCCGTTTTCTCCGCGCAGAGCTGAAAGCTCTTTTGCGTCAGAACACCGGCAGGCGATGCCATGAGCTCCGAGCGGTCGCAGACCGCCCAGCCGGTTCGGGTATCCCCGAAATCCACACCGAATATAATCACCGTATCCCTCCGTCAGACCGGCATTGCCGTATGCATATCCTGCGGCAGATGCGAGGAATCATTTTTATAGACCAGCCTCCAGCCGGATGCAGGGTCATATTCCGCGAGCGATACCGCCGAATTATCCCCCCAGCCGACCGCCGGCAGCCCGTTGATCGAGCCGCTTTCCAGAAAGCTCAGGAAATTGCGCAGCGCACAGCCGTGCGTAAAGACGCCGACCGTCCTGCCGGGATTTTCCGCCGCGATCTTCTGCATGACACGGCACATCCGCGCATAGACATCGCGCATCGCTTCGCCCGCAGGCGCCTGAAAATCCTGCATATGCTGCGTCCAGACGGCAAATTCCTCCGGATAATCTGCCTGCAGGTCTGCGATTTTTCTGCCCTCCCAGCTTCCGCCGCCGAGCTCGCGCAGCTCCGCCTCCGGAATCATCGGAAGCCCGTGAAACTGATTGACCGCCTCTGCCGTCTGCTTTGCGCGCCGGTAGGGACTGTAATAAATCGCGTCAAGCGGCACATGCCGGAACCGCTCCGCAAGATAGATCAGCTGTGTCCTGCCCTTACCGGTCAGCGCCGTATCCATGCTGCCCTGAAAGAACGGGACGGCATTGCCCTCAGCTTCGGCGTGGCGCACAAGGTAGAGTTTTGTTACCATGCTTTGACGCTTCCGGTCAGCTCGCGTGCAGTGTCAATGCCGTTTTTGTCGAGAAATTCGTTGAGCTCGTCGATGATGCGCAGCGGTGCATAGGGATCCTGCACGATTGCCGTGCCGACCTGTACCGCGGATGCGCCAGCCATCATCAGCTCGGCTGCATCCTCGCCGGACATCACGCCGCCCATGCCGATCACCGGCAGCTTCACTGCATTGGCAACCTGCCAGACCATGCGCACCGCGACCGGAAAGATCGCCGGACCGGAAAATCCGCCCATATTGTTATGCAGAATCGGTCTGCGCGTCCGGAGATCAATGCGCATACCGAGCAAAGTATTGATCAGAGAAAGTGCATCCGCGCCCTCTGCCTCGACCGCCTTTGCGATCTCGGTGATGCTCGTGACATTCGGGGAGAGCTTGACGCAGAGCGGCTTTTTCGTTGCCGCACGCACAGCCTTTGTGACCTGCGCCGCTGCGGAACACGACGTTCCGAAGGCAGCGCCGCCCTGTTTCACATTCGGGCAGGAGATATTCAGCTCGATCATATGAACATCGGTTTTATCGAGCTTCGCGGCGACCTCGGCGCATTCCTCCGGCGTCGAGCCCGCGATATTGGCAAGGATCACCGTATCGCACTGCATCAGATGCGGCAGCTCATTTGCGATAAATGCATCAATGCCGGGATTTTGCAGTCCGACGGAATTGAGCATGCCCATTGGCGCCTCCGCGACGCGCGGGGGCAGATTGCCGGTGCGTTTTGTACCGGTCGTGCCCTTCGTTGCGATGCCGCCGAGCTTTGATAAATCATAGTATTTCTCATATTCTCTGCCGTATCCGAATACGCCGGATGCAGGAATGATCGGGTTTTTGAACGGAATGCCGCAGATATTGACAGACAGATCAGCCATTACCAGATTACCTCCTCCGCCTTGAATACAGGACCGTTTTTGCAGACATGGGTATACTGCTCATCGCCGTTTGCGTCCTTCGTTCTGCATGCACAGACGAGACATGCGCCGATGCCGCAGCCCATGCGCTCCTCAAGCGATACCTGACACGGAATCTCATAGGCGGAAGCAAGTGCCGCCGCAGCCTTCAGCATCGGGATCGGACCGCAGGCACAGATCAGATCGGGCTTTTTCGCCTTGATCTCCTCCTCAAGCGGCAGTGTCACAAGACCGAATCTGCCTGCGGAGCCGTCGTCGGTGCAGAGGATTGTCCGTGCGCCTGCTGCGGCATATTCCTCCTGCAAAATGACGGAATCCTTGTTACGGAAGCCGCTGATAACGACCGCATTGCTGCCGAAATACTGTGCAAGCGGAAGCATCGGAGGCGTACCGATGCCGCCGCCGATCAGAATTGCATGTGCGGATTGATCGGGCAGCGTAAAGCCGTGGCCGAGCGGTGCAAGCATATTGACCGTATCACCGGCACGCAGCTCCGAAAGCGCCTTCGTACCCTTGCCGCGCACCTCAAATACGATGCGGAGCGTACCCTTTTCCTTATTGATCTCGCAGATCGAAATCGGGCGGCGGAGCGTAAATGCGCCGTCCGGCAGCAGATTGACAAACTGTCCCGGCTCCGCCTTCGCGGCACATTCCGGACATTCGATCACCATGCTCCATGCAGCCGCATTGAGCTGCTCCATTCTGCTGATCCGATAGGTCAGCTTTTCGGTATACTTGTCTTGTTTCATATTGATATCATCCTTCTGATCCATTCCGGTATGATCACTGCCAGCCACGGCACTGTAATCAGCGCTGCATAGCCGAATGCCGTCCATGCGACTGCGACAGCAGCGATTCCGATGTATTTGCTGCGCCTGAAAATCAGCCGGATCCCGAGCGCCGTCACGCTGCATGTCAGTGCAAGAAGACTCAGCAGCACGCCGGGAATCATCAGTGCGCCCCAGATCAGTGCATACAGTGCAAACGCGCTGTCCGGCGGCATCATTCCGCCTTCGTTCGGGTTCTTAACGCCCGCAAGCGAGGCGCCGGTGCCTGCCGCCAGCGGTGACAGCACGGACATAATGAGCGATAATATGCTGATGATCATTGCCAGACGCACCGCCCATTTCTGCCCCTTCGGCGTATAAAGCACTTCCGGTTCCGCAATCCGCACAGGAATCCG
>CAMHUJ010000171.1 GCA_946188175.1 uncultured Ruminococcus sp. | reverse complement strand
AGAGGACAGTCTGCTTCCGCCGCCGGAAATCTACCGGTCGAAATACTGGCGCAGTATTGTGCCGACTGTCATGCTGTGTCCTGCGGATTATAAGTCGCGTTTCGATCCGTTTTATGAACCATATGAATTCAGTGATTCTGCAAATGCCGGTCAGCATAAATATGATTATGAAACCGAGCTGAATGCTGTGCAGGAGCGCTACAGCAATTATGTCAGATACAAAAACAAGGATGTTCAGCAGCCTGAGGAAGCCGTGCTTGCGCATCCGGAAAGCGGCATCTGTCAGATTCAATGTGTTGACGCGGCACCGGAGCCTGCGCTGACATGGGATTCGCGGGAACCGTGTTTTGTGCCGGAGGACGCGCTGCGCGGACCGTTATCAAGCGCAAGACCTATGCGGATATCATCCGGAACGATATCTGAGTTTTTCTTTGAATCAGCTTGCATCCCCCCGCTTTCTGTGGTATAATGGTATCACAGAAGACAGGGGGGATTTTATGTCTGACAAAAAACTGCTGATTATTGCGGCTGTCGTGATAAATGGCTTTGCATCACTGCTCGGTGTATTGGTGATTCTGCTCGTCATTGTCAATTATCCGAACACGGCTCCGCATCTGGTCATGGAGCAGATTTACGGGGAAAAGTTTAAGCCGGTATCCAAAAAGCATGTCAGTTCCCTTTATAATCTCAATCTGTATACGATGCGAAGCGAAAGCGGCATTATCTGTCATGCGGCACGCGGCGACGACAGAGGCGAAGGCATGCCGCGCCACCGAACATATGATGATTACTGCGTGCGGCAGCAGGAGCTGACACCGGCAGTCCGGAGACTGCTGCATCAATCGGATTTTGCTGTAAGCTACGAGACAAATCTCGGTGAGCAGACCGCATATTACGACATCTATCCCTATTGCCGCTGGGTGATCGCGGTCGAAAACTATGAGGATATTCCGGATGCGCTGACGCTCGCGCTCGAAACCGTTTCCGCAGAGGACAGCAGACTGCCGCAGAGCGACTTCTGGCGCAGAGAGAACTGGGGCAGCATTCCGCCTGAAGTGCAGCTCGGGACGGAGCCGCTGGCGGTCTTTTCGTTTCACTGTGACGAAGGCTATGATTATGATGCGGTGCTGGAACAGGCGCAGCAAATCTACCGCAAGGAACATTCTTCTGTCGGGCAGGACAGCGACGCGGCATAGGACGGCTTCCGCTGCACGCCGGAAAGAAACGGGGGATATATGCATACATTCACAATCGGGGCGAATGACGCGGGGCAGCGCGCGGATAAATTTCTGCTGAAAGCCTGCCCGAATCTGCCGAAATCGCTGCTCTATAAGACATTCCGCAAGAAGGATGTCAAATGCAACGGCAAGCGCATTCCGGCGGAGACTTTTCTTGCGGAGGGGGATACCGTGCAGGTCTATCTGCCGGATGAATTCTTCGTATCTGCGAAGAAAACAGTCTCGGAAACGCATCTGCCGAAGCCGGAGATCATCTATGAGGATGCAAATATCCTGCTGATGAAGAAGCCGGTCAATCTGCCGGTTCATGCTGACGACAAGGGCAGCAGCGATACCTTGCAGGGACGCTTTTTGCAGTATCTTGCACAGTCCGGCGCTTATGATCCGGCGCAGGAGCAGAGCTTTACACCGGCGCTCTGCAATAGGCTCGACCGCAATACCGAGGGCTTTGTCATCGGCGCGAAAACGGCTGCCGCGCTGCGATGCGTCAATGAGATGATACGCGAAAATCACGTTGTCAAGCAGTATTTCTGCATCACTGCCGGTATCCCGCCGAAGCAGCATGATACCGTGCATGCGTATCACCGGCGCGAGGAGGGCAAAAAGGCAGAGATCATGCAGACGCCGCGCGCGGGATTCCGCGAAATCTGCACCGAATACGAGATTCTGCAAAAACATGACGATCTTGCGTTGCTGCTTGTCACGCTGCATACCGGCAGGACGCATCAGATTCGTGCACAGACCGCAGCGCTCGGGTGTCCGGTGCTCGGCGACAACCGCTACGGCGACCGCCGCGCCAATCAGAAATACGGCGAATCGCATCAGCTGCTTGCCGCCTGTCGCCTGCATTTTGATGTGCCGCATGAAGGGCATCTGCTCTCGGCGCTGTACGGAAGGAATTTCGGATACACACCGGATTTTTGCAGCAAATACGGGTTTTACATCTGAGAAAAGAGCATAGCAAAATCCCCGAAGTGCGTTGTAACCGCTTCGGGGATTTTTTCATTCTCGGAAAAAGTGCAGAGGGAAAATCAGGAAATAGGCGCTGCACGCAGAGTAACTATTTTTTCGGATTCAGCAGCGCTTCTGCTTCGTCAATCAGTGCCTGTAATTCGGCCTTCCGCTCTTCAAATGTCGCATTGCGGCAGCATTCGAGACTCCAGTATACCCAGCTGTCAAGGTTTTCCCTGATATCAGCGACAAGCATTTCGGTAAACCGGAACAATCCCATATGAATCGTTTTCAGCGTCTCGCCGTTATGCTGCCGGATGATATATGTGCGGTATTCATTCACTGCAATCGTCGTTTCGGCACCTTCTTCATCCAGATAAAAGGCTGCCGGAGTGTAGTATTTCATGCCGTGGACCGCTGCACGCATCCATTCAAGCGGAATATCCGTCAGGTCACTGCCGTGTACCTTGAAATCCTCCAGCGTGAATTCGGTCCAGCCGGCATAAGGCTTTGAAAGCATATTGTTTTCCTCCATATTACAGGTGATTGTAAAACGCATAAAACCTGTTTAGATACTTGATTTTTGCAATTCTGCTTATTCTTTTGCAAGCATCGCGGTGATGCAGAGGCGCTGTGAGCCGTCGTCGGTGCAGGTGACCAGCGTGACGCGGTCGTCGCCGGTCGGCTCGAGAATCCAGACCTCGTTCGGTTCGACAATGAACGAATCGCTGATCCTGTACGTATAGCAGGTGCGTGCCATATCGTAGAGATGCAGCGCCATGCCGTTCTGCGCATCCTTTAGATTGTTGAAATATTCCTTGTAGATCGGACTGCTGTGACCGGCGATGCAGTAATTGCCGCTGCCGGGCGCGCCGGTCTCCGGAAAATGCCCGACCGCCTTTGCGAGAATCTCATTCTCTGTGCCTTCGAGTACCGGTGCCTTGATATGCAGATCGGGAATTTCGAGGATGATGTTTTCTTGCAGCAGCTTCTGCTTTCTGATCATGCGGCAGACCTTGCGGATGCCGAAGAATCCGAGGATGCCGAGCCCCGTGATGATCGCAAGCAGTCCGCAGATCAGAAGGATCAGCTGCTTTTTCGTATAGCTGTGTTTCATATGAGTTCGGGTTCCTTTTCATTTGTTGAGACGTCAATGCGGCGGATGAAGCCGATCAGCAGCAGCAGCGAAACTGTCATCATGATCGCTTCGGTGACGGGCTGCGCCCAGAGCATCCCGCTGAATCCGAAGCATTTGTTCAGCAGCAGGAGCAGCGGAATATACAGAATCAGCTGGCGGACCAGCGTGATCCCGAAGGCATACTGCGGCTTGCCCATTGCCTGAAACGACATGCGGCACATCGAAACCGTGCCGACAAACGGCAGAATGCACATCAGATGCCGCAGCGCATTTGCGCCGATGCCGATAACCTCCGGCGTATCCGTGAAAATGCCGATCAGATACGGCGCGAGGAGACCGTAGAGCAGCATCAGGACGAGCTCCGTGCCGGTGACGGTCTGTACGCCTGCTTTCAGGATACGCCGCATGCGGTCGGTATTGCGGGCGCCGTAATTGTAGCCCATGATCGGCTGCGTGCCGGAGGCGAAGCCCTGATAGACATAATTGCCGAGGGACAGCACCTTCTGCGCGATGCCCATTGCGGTGACAGTCAGCTCGCTGTAGGAGACTGCGAGATTGTTGTTGACGGTATATGCGGCGGAGGTCAGCAGCGTTTCGAGCGAAGCCGGTATGCCGACCCAGTAGATTTCGCGCAGTATTTCCGGTGTCGGGAGCACCTGCCTGAGCGACGGACGCAGCAGTGTTTTGCCGCGCACATAATACAGCAGTGAGACGCCGAAGCCTGCGGCATTGCTGAGTACCGTTGCAAGTGCGGCGCCGCGGATCTGCATATGCAAAGTGAAAATAAACAGCGGATCAAGCATGATATTCATGATCGTGCCGACGATCATGCCGGTCATCGAATAGCGCACCGAGCCTTCGCTGCGCAGCAGTGCGCCGGTCGTATAGCTGCCCATGGTGAAGAAGCTGCCCAAAAGGATGATCTGTACATATTGCTGTGTAAAATCGAAGGTATTGTCCTTTGCGCCGAGTATCTGCACAAGCTGCGGCAGAAACCGCAATCCGGTGCACATGACCAGTACGCTGTTGATGAGCGTCAGCGTGAAGGCGGCGGTCAGCGTATGCGCGGCTTTGTCATTTGCTCCGGCGCCGAGACAGCGCGCAATGAATGACGATGCGCCCGTACCGATGATATTCGAGATTGCGACCGTGATCATCATGACAGGATAGGCGAGATTGACCGCCGCAAGCTGATAGTCGTTGCCGGTCAGCCCGATAAAATATGTATTGACCAGATTATAAAGCACCATGATGAACATGCCGATAATCAGCGGTACGCTCATTTTCACCACCGCTCTGACCGGTGCTTCGTCGCGCAGGGTGTATATGCGTTTGTCTTCTTTTGATTCCATGCATCAGGACCTCGGAATCGTTTTCTTGATTCTGTGATACAGCTTTGTGTGAAAAATAAAACGCCTGACAGTTTCCTGTCAGGCGTTTGGATTGGGGTGGAAGGATTTGAACTTTCTAAGTCCACGTCCATAATTATCGGAAAATCCCATAGCCAGCAGCTCAAAAGTGATCTTTTATATATATTATAGCACATTTTGGTCTTCTTGTCAACCTATAATAATAAACGCGTGTAGCTTGTTTTCTGTTTAACTCAGAAAACTTGCTGCACGCGTTATTTTTATTTTTCAAATTACGCATATACACGAAATCCATCAATATGGGCTCGTGTGTATGCGTTTTTTCTTTTGCATGACTTTTCCGCTTGCA
>CAMHUJ010000170.1 GCA_946188175.1 uncultured Ruminococcus sp. | reverse complement strand
GCAGCACAATTCTTAAAAGGGACTTTTGAAAAATGAATTGCTTATACGCCGTACTGTGCGCGGTATTCCAGCATCTGCGGCAGATACGCTTTGCCGTCTACGACACCGCTCTCAATCGCGGCAATGATATCGCTGACGGTCACGATCGAATAGACATCGACGCCGAACTCCGTCTTGACCTCCTGCACAGCGGATTTGTCGCTCTGCAAGCCCTTCTCCTGACGGTCTACCGTAATGATCATGCCGGTGACATCGACGTCAGCGACGGATTTCAGCTTCGGATAAACCTCGCGGAGCGCCTTGCCCGAGGTCATGACATCCTCGATCAGGACGACCTTGGTGCTGTCCTTCAGCTCGGAGCCGACGATCATGCCGCCCTCGCCGTGATCCTTGACCTCCTTGCGATCATAGGCATAGCCGACCTCGACGCCGTGATTCTTCCAGAGCGCAATCGAAGCCGCGGCTGCGAGCGGGATGCCCTTGTATGCCGGTCCGAACAGGACGTTTGCTTTCAGACCGTGCTCCTGCATGCAGGCAGCATAATATTCGCCGAGACGGCAGAGCTGCTTGCCGGTCTTGTAATTGCCGGTGTTGATGAAATACGGTGCCTTTCTGCCGGATTTCAGCGTAAATTCACCGAATTTCAGCACGCCGCATTCGGTCATGAATTTGATAAATTCCTCTTTGTAGGTCATGGGGGATACATCCTTTCTGATTGGAATGGAAGCCGGAGCTTCTTATTGGAAGAAATCACTGTCTGTGGCGTCTGTGAGCTCAATGCCGCAGCCCGGACAGTATTTGATGCCTTTGAAATATCTGGTGCCGCAGTAGAGGCAGGTTTTCTCGACCATTCCGGATTCTGCGGGCTGCGTCTGCGGCAGGACGGAAGGCTGCTGCATCTGCGGCGGAACCGGCGGCGCCTGCATCTGTGTCTGCATTTGCGACATGACCTGCGGCTGTATCTGGGATTGGATCTGCTCCGCCGATGCTGCCTGCACATTCGGCAGATTCAGGAAGTTCTGCGCCTGCGGAGCGGGATTCTGCGGCATTTCCAGCGGCTGCATCTCGGGCTCCTCCCAGCGCGCGGTCTGTAACGGCTGCGGCGGCGGTGCATTCAGTGTCGGCATTGCTGCCTGCTGCGTTCCGAAGCTCTGCGGCATACCGAATTGCTGCTGCGCGCTGAAGGTCTGCTGCGCACCGAATGCCTGCTGTGCACCGAATGCCGGCTGTGCGCCGAAGTGCTGCTGTGTCTCGAAGGATTGCTGCGGAATCACCGGAATCTGTGAACCGAAACGGTCGGGGGCTTCATTCGGATCGTCGGGATCAAGCTCGGCATTGCGGTATTTCAGCTCGTTCAGTCCGAGCATGAAATATGCATGGAACAACAGAAAACCGAGCATGAACAGCGCAGGTGCGATCTGATGGAGCGGCGGCAGAATGCCGGGCTTTTTTGCCAGCTTCGTTGCAACATTGAAGGAATCGGCAAGATTCGTTCCGAGGTCTGCACTGTTCGCCTCGAGCCGCTCCTGAAAATCCATATTGAACTGACCCGTGACATAGGTTGTCAGGACGCCGTCGGTATCGTCGCCCTGCATGCCCTCCCAGTACCAGTCATTGAACGTTGAATCCGGCGCGGTCGGTTCGGAATATACGATCAGCCAGTGCATTTCGTCGTCAAATTCCGCGAGATAGCGGTCATAGGCGTAATCCTCAAGGGTGCTGTAATTGCTCTGCCAGCTTTCATTGTGCACCGTGACGACTGCCGGTGTGATGTGTGTCTTCTTGTAGAAATCGGAGAGCGCATTTTCCAGACTGCTGTTGTCCTTGATGACATTCGCTTCGTCTTTGACGATGATGCGGGTGTCGTATTTCTGGAAACGCTTGGCAATCGGTGTGACGAGCATGCTGCCGACCGGAATCAGGAACGGCAGATACACAAAGCCCAGCAGAAGACGCGCGGGACTGAAAATTTTGCCCTTGCGGCTGGAATAAAAATAATGGTAGCGACCGTGACGGTAATAGCGGTAGCGGCGTGCGCCGGGATACGGACGGCTGCTGATGCTCGGTCTGGACGAACCGCCGTGTGAGCCGCTGTGATGACTGCCGCCGTGGCTTCCGCCGCCGTGGCTGCCTCCTCCGGATGAATGCGGCATAAGATGACCCTCCTTTTTGTCAGATACAAATGTGTGCTGTAAAAAATGCGGATATGATGCATGAACGGCTGCGGTCAGTCCGCCGGAAGGCAGATGCGGAACGCTGTCGGGAGCGCGGTTTCGGCAGCAAGCTGCGCCGGTGTCACCCATGTGAAGCGCTCCGGCATATGCGTGACAAGCAGATGCACTGCCGTCATATGCCATTCAATATGTGTGAAGATATGTGTGCAGCTGCGGACGGAGATCAGCTCCGCGGCACCGGTGCGCCAGTCCGCAATATCGTTGATTGCCTGCTGCGCTCGGCGCTTCCCGCTGAGATGCGGCAGCTCCCAGAGTCCTGCCAGTAAGCCGGAATCGGGACGCTTCTGCACGGCAATGCGGTCGCCGCACTGTAAAATATATACGGTGTATTCTTCGGTTTTGCGTGCTTTTTTCTCCCTGCGGACAGGGTATTGCCGGATTGTATTGCTGCGGAATGCTTCGCATGAGCTCCTGAGCGGACATTCGCCGCAGAGCGGTGCGCCGTTCGGGACGCAGACCGTCGCGCCGAGCTCCATGAGCGCCTGTGTAAGCGTGCCGCGCGTGCCTGTGGGCGATGCGGCATAAACAGTCCGAAGCGTATCGCGGATATCGCGTTTCACGGAGCTGTCGTCGGTGCAGCGTGCATCGGCAAGCAGACGCGTATAGACACGCAGTACATTGCCGTCTACGGCAGGCTCGGGCAGATCAAAGCAGATTGACGAAATCGCACCGGCGGTGTAGTCCCCGATGCCGGAGAGCGAACGGATTTCCTCATAGGTATGCGGAAAATCACCGCTGAAATTCGTCATGATCTGCTGCGCTGCCTTTTGCAGATTCCGTGCGCGGCTGTAATAGCCCAAGCCCTCCCAGAGCTTCATCAGCGCATCGTGATCGCATGTGCTGAGTGAAGGAATATCGGGAAGTGCATCGAGAAAGCGCGCATAATAGGGCTTGACCGCCTCTACCCGCGTCTGCTGGAGCATAATCTCCGAGAGCCAGACATGATAGGGCTCGCGGTCTCTGCGCCACGGCAGATCACGTTTATGCTCCGCGAACCATTCGAGCAGCGGCGGTACGATGCGGGTGCATTGTTCATGGGTTTCCATTGTGTTCATTTTCATTCAGAACCATTGCGCGGCTTCCGTGATCTGATAATCCGGACCGAGCTCTGCGGTGATCCGTTTATACAGCGCATCTGCCCGCTGATTGAAAAACGCTGTTACCTCCGGCGGAATGTCCGGCGGTGCATAACGGTCTTTCGGGTCGCGGTATCGCTCTTTTTTCTGCTTATAATCCTGATACAGCGCGCGGATTTCTGCCTGTGTTTCCGGAGAAAGCGGCAGCGCATCCGGATTGATCCGGTAGCCGAACCGTTCCTCCGCGGCACAGTTGAGACTGAAAAACTCGCTTTTCTCCGGATAAAAGTTGATGAGATAGAGCGGGGTATGCAGTTCGCCGCGCGTGTGGCGGTATTCAGCAAGTGCTGTTCGGATCAGTGCCTGCGGACTCATGCCCTTGGATTCTGCATATGCCTTGAGATCGCGGATTGCCTCCGGTGTTGATTGCAGTTCAAACGATTCGTATTCCGCCTTGTCTTTTTCGCGGAGTATTTCTGCATCCTCGATCTGCCCGCAGATACGCATGACGAATTCTTCCAGCGTATCTTCATCAAACCAGCCGCTTTTCTTGTCGATCTCATACAGCTTCTGAAAGCCGTGCTGTGCGATCAGAAAATGCCAGCCCTCCGCCGTGATGTATGCTTCTAGGATCTGGCAAAGGTCGAAGAGGGTCTCCACCTTCTTCGGATCCTTCAGCTCCTCCGCGGTATATTCGCGGTAATTTCCGCACGGTGAATGCGGGAAATAGCGAAATGCAAGCTCTCTCATTATCAGATATTATAAAGGATTTCGGAGTAAGCCGGGAACGGCCACTGCTCCTGCGGAATCAGTACTTCAAGCGCATCAGCGGTCGTGCGCAGACGCTCCATTGCCGGTACGACATTCTTGCGGTAGGATTCTGCGGTTGCCTGCACGCCGTTTGCTCTGCCTGCAATCTGGATCGCTTCGCGCAGATCGTCAATCGCAGCATAGAGACTGGAGGTCAGGTCACTGATCTGGGATGCAAGCGCATCCTCGACTGCCGAGCTGATCTGGAGCATCGGGGAGACCTGCTTCTTTGCAGCGATTGCATCGCAGAGCTGCTTGGTATAGGAGATGCAGACCGGCAGAATCTTCTTCCGCGCGATATCAAGCATGGTCTTTGCCTCGATACCGACGGTCTTGCTGTAATTATCGAGCAGAATCTCCTTGCGGGAGGTGATCTCTGCCTTGTTGAGGACGTTCATCTCCTCGAAGATCGCAACAAATTCCGGACGGTCATACTGCATCAGTGCCTCGACCGTCGAGGGGTAATTCGGCAGACCGCGGCGCTTGCACTCAGCAAACCATTCGTCGCCGTAGCCGTTGCCGTTGAAGATGATATCCTTGTTTTCACGGATTGTGCGGACGAGCAGATCATGCAGCGCAGACTGGAAGTCCGCTGCCTTTTCCAGCTCATCGCAGAATTCGGTAATCTCATGCGCAAAGATCGTATTCATCACGAAATTAAAGCAGGAGATCGAATCCGCTGCGCCGAGCATACGGAACTCGAATTTGTTTCCCGTGAACGCGAAGGGCGATGTACGGTTGCGGTCGGTCGTATCCTTGCGGAACTGCGGCATTGCATCAACGCCGAGATTGAAGCGCTCCTTGCCGTTGCCATCAAGCGGCTTGCCCTGCTCGATTGCATCGAGGACACGCTGGAGATCATCACCGACGAAAACGGAAATGACGGTCGGCGGTGCCTCATTGCCGCCGAGACGGCAGTCATTGCCCGCGGAC
>CAMHUJ010000169.1 GCA_946188175.1 uncultured Ruminococcus sp. | reverse complement strand
CGCAGCAACCGCATGGGCACAGGGCTCGGACTCTCGATCGTGCAGCAGATTGCTGCGCAGAACAAGCTTCAGCTGCATATCGACAGCAGTATGCATCAGTTCCGCGTAAGGCTTTGTCAAAGAGCATCGATCAGTTTGAAGCGCGGACATAAGGCAAAATGAACTCAGATCCATAAGGAACCGTTCCGTTAATCAATAAGATTTCACCATGAAACAAGCACCGTCTGATGGAAAGTCAGGCGGTGCTTATTTTACTGCACACGAAATCGAACACGCCTCAAAATCATCGCTATAAAAAGTACGAATTTACGGTCGTTTCAAAGTTGGCTAAATGGTTTTCGAATTTTTCTCTATCCGAAATCCAGAAATTTCATAAATACGTGGCTTTCGATATCTTTCTAAGCTTAAAGCACACAAAGAGAGGGGCCAAGCCCCTCTATAACATTATGTCGCATTCTATGCCGCAAAGTGCAAAAACAACTGAAGCCGCCCGAGTGGCGGCTTCTTCAGTCAGCATCAAATCATCCGCGCAAGCTCATTCCTGAGCGGTGCGAATCATTGACGCCTGCGGATCATTCAGGCGCGGTTTCCATCGCCTGATGATCCATGAAACCCGTTGACGGAGTTGAACCGTCGTAAATCTGCTGTCGGGCAGATATTTCTCACGTTGAACTATACGGGTATGCACCGAACGGTCAGACCGTATCTTCCCGTAAACGGGATGTCTTCATATTAGACGATCGGCAAGACTATTATACCACATTGGGCGGAAAAAAGCAAGATGCCTGCACTACTTGTCAAAAATCTTTATTTGTGCTATAATTGGATCATCAGGAATCTTCTGTGTGAGGTGTAATATGGGACCGTTCAGCATTGATCCGTCGGTCAGGTTTGCTGTTTTTGACGGTGAACTGAAACCGGAAGAAATCTATGTACCGCATAAGAGTACAGCCACAAAAGTGAAAGTGCCGCATATCGTCCTGCGTGAAGAGGAAGCGGTATCACAGGGCTGGTATTTCAAAAAGAAATCGCGCAGCCGGATCCGGCTGACAAAATATACCGGCTCCGAAAGCGATGTGATCATTCCGTCTCAGATCGGTGAATACACTGTCAACGAGCTGAAAAAGAGGCTTTTTTACGAGAAACAGATCGACAGCGTGCAGATACCCGATACTGTCAGAAAAATCGGAGAGGATTGTTTTCGGGAAAATACAGTTCAGAGAATCGTTGTTGCTGCACCCGTCACAGAAATCCCGTATACTTTTGCATTTGGATGCGAACAACTCAGAGAAGTCATTCTTCCGGATACCGTCAGCGTGATTGGTGCCGATGCATTCGGGGGCTGCTGTTATAGCTTAACAGAGATCCGTTTTCCCGATTCACTGCGTGAGATCGGCGCGCACGCATTCAACAGGAGCGCACTCAGCAGTTTTACAATGACACACGGTGAACGGATCCGTGCACACGGCACTGCGTTTGATGAGACACCGCTGTGCTATTACTATCGTATGATCGCATCTTCTTATTCAAAGAAGGACGGATACCGTATTATGCAAATCTCTCACAAGAACAGATCCGTCATCCTGCCTGCGGAACGCTTTTATTTCGGCAGACACGCAATCTATAATAAAGGTGCCGTCGGTGTAAAGTCGCTTGACTGCTCTGCCTGCTCCCACGTTTCTTTCGACTATGAAGCGGTTCAATGCAATCATTCCTTTGCTTTTGGTGAGCCGTCACATATCCCACTGACAATCATCCTGCCGAAAAAACGAACGGGTTCCGTGTATTTTGAAAACTGCATCCATGTCATGTACAAGGACGGCACCGAATGGGAAGGCGCATTTCTGCCGGTCAGCAGGCAAAACGGTGTCACAGAATACAAATTGAAGCTGCCGGCGCTCTTATCTTACAGCTGCACGCTGACGGATGAAAAGGTCAGACTCAGCGGTATGAATGCATGGCTGGATTTTGAGCCAAACGCTGTTTGCAGCAGAACGATGAGCGAGATCACATTCGGAGAACTGCGCGGCAGAGACAGGTTGTTTCATAGGGGATGCGAAAACCTGCATCATGTTGTATGGAAACAGAAATGCGGCACAGAAGGAAAGACAGCATTGAAATCTTTTGAAGTATATCTCCCATCCGGAAAACTGATCGGAAGCTATGCTCATGATGTATTTTTGTCCGCCTTTTTCGGGCGGTATATCCGGTGCAATGATACATGGGCGCTGTTTGACAGCGAAAAAATCAACCGGATCTTCATGCAGCCGTACTCGCAGAAGGAAAAAATCGTGATGGCAGTTGATGTGCTGCGGAGTACGCCATCGCTGTTCCCGAAGCGTGAAATGTATGACACATATCTTCGGAATCATCTTCGCTATGCGTTGAAAATCAGCGATACACTTCCCGAGGATTATGCTGTGTTTCTCAAAGTATACGCACAAAATCAGGCTCGCCTCTGAGGCGGGCCTGATACTTTGTTATGCGGACATATTCAATTTGACGCTGCTTACAAGATATTATGAAAATAATTCTGCCGCGTAGAATAATCGTCCAAAACCAGATAGTTTTTTCTTGTATATCGAAAACTCTATTGACTTTTGCAGTTTTTTTGGGTATAATAAAGCGAAGGAGGGATGCAGCATGATTCTTCGCCCTGATTATGTAAACGCAATCAAGCCATATATTGATGCGCCGCTGGTCAAGATTCTGTCCGGTGTACGCCGCTGCGGCAAATCCACGATCCTGATGATGCTTGCGGACGAATTGCGTGCGCGCGGCATCGCATCCGAATGTATTATCGAGCGGCGATACAATGAGATGGAATATGACGGCTTCACAGCAAAAGAAATGTACTGTGACCTGATGGACACAATCGCCGGAAAAGGTCGCTGTTATCTGCTGCTGGATGAGGTGCAGGAAATTGACGGTTGGGAAAAGGTACTCAATGACCTGCTGGAAAAGAACGCAGCCGATCTCTATGTGACCGGATCAAACAGTAAGCTGATGTCTGCGGAGATCGAAACCTATCTGACCGGGCGTTATGTGTCGATCCCGGTTTATACGCTGTCGTTCCGCGAATATCTGACCTTCCGCGGCAAAGATAAAGCCGATGTCGCAGCCTTTGACGAGTATCTGCAATACGGCGGATTCCCGGTCATCGGCATCAGTCAGTTTGATACGCACACGGCATATCAGATCGTGGACGGCATCTACGCTTCTGTTATCACACGCGATATCTCCAAGCGGCACCGCATCCGCAATAAGGAATTATTTGACCGCGTTGTGCGGTATATCATCGAAAATGTCGGCATGACTTTCTCGGCAAATACGATTGTGAAATATCTCAAGAACGAGAAACGCACACTGTCCGTCGAAACGATCTACAACTATTTGAAATGGCTCGGCGAGGCATTCATCATTTATCCCTGCAAACGGTACGACCTGCAAGGCAAGGAAGTCCTGAAAACGCAGGAGAAGTATTATCTTTCTGATATTTCGCTGCGTTACAGTCAAATGGGCTTCGACAGCAAAATGCTTTCTGCTATGCTGGAAAATGTAGTCTATCTGGAATTCAAGCGCCGCGGCTACGATGTGTATATCGGCAAAAATCAAACCAAAGAGATTGATTTTGTCGGAGTGCGGCGCGAGGAGCGTATCTATGTGCAGGTTTGTGATCGGCTGCCTGACGGTTCAGACCGGGAAACCGCAAATCTGATGGAGCTGCGCGATCACTATCACAAATATGTAGTCTGCCGCGATCCGCTTGCTTCCGGCAATGACAACGGCATTGAGATCGTCAATATTGTCGATTTTCTGCTTCGGAATGAATGGTAACTGAGGATAGAGAATATGAAAACGATGAAAACCAGAAGGATCATCATGTCCGTAATAGGTGTTCTGAGCGGCGCGATCAGCGTTGCGATATTCAAAATGGCGGCATTTGGTGTTGACCCGTTTCAGTCATTCATGAGCGGAATTGATAAACTGATCCCGATCAGTTTCGGTACGCTTTACGTGATCGTCAATGCCGTGCTGCTGACGTTCAGCCTTATATTTGACAAGCATTATATCGGCATTGCGACATTTATCAATCTTTTTCTTTTAGGTTATGTCACGGAATATTCCTACAAGTTTCTGTCATGGCTCATACCTGAGCCAAATCTCATACTGCGTGTGATATTCCTGATCATCGGCATTGTTATCATATGCATAGGTTCGTCTATCTATATAACAGCCGATCTGGGCGTTTCAACATACGACGCAGTTGCGCTGATCATGGCGAATAAATGGAAAATGGGCAAATTCAAGTTTATTCGTGTATGTACAGATCTGTGCTGTGTGATTCTCGGTGTGGCAATGTTCCTGATTTCAGGCGGAGGGCTGAAAGCCGTTCCGACCATTGCAGGTATCGGAACAATCATCACTGCCTTTTTCATGGGACCGCTGATAGACTTTTTCAGCAAGCACATTGCCCAAAAGATACTTGGTGAAGAAAGCCGGGAAAAGGCAGATGCTGACTGACATTTTCCGGATTTTGTGCGAACGATGTTTCAGGATCATTCATAAAAATAAAGCGGTACTTCCAGGCAGGAAATACCGCTTATTATTATGCAAGTCCGGGTCAAAAATGGTAAAACAATGGTAAAAGCGATTCCCCCTTGCGAATAGCTCGTAAATGCGTTGATTTAAAGATAATATTCAGATGCTGCCGTGGCAGACAAACATTACTTTTATCATGGGCTTAAACCTCCGTGATTTGCCGCGATTTGCCTTTGTATACTTTGACGAACGGGTGTAGTGATTCTGTCAAAAATCACGGCTAACTCGGCAAATTGCGGCAAATCTTAGCATTCTAAGGACATCGTTAGTAGTAAAAATGGTAGTAAACACAGGGTGTTTTACTACTAAGGATTTGGGGTAGTTTTTTCATCTATAAAGTCCCGGATGATTTTACCGGTTTCATCAGGCTTTTCCAAGTACATCAAATGACCGGAGTCGAGTAATGCAATCTGACAATTACCGAGCATGTCTGTATAGCGTTCCAGTTTTTTTCTCGCTTCATCCGGAAGTTCCTTTCCGCATTGT
>CAMHUJ010000168.1 GCA_946188175.1 uncultured Ruminococcus sp. | reverse complement strand
CCTGTGCACCGCTCAGGAACCGCTTGATCGGAAGTCCGGTTGCCTCTGCAACTTGCTTGCCGGTCGTACCGGTTGCACAAAGCGTATGACGGCTCAGAATGCCGGAATATGCAATACAGAATTGGATCATCAGTTCCTTTTTCGCATCATGCGCAATCAATGCGATTGTCATTTCTGGATTCATCCTTTCTCATATATATTGGTAAGGTCATTATGATCGCGCGGATACGCACGCGGCCGCCCCCAGACCTGCAAGAGGGAGCGTATTGCGTCAGCCTATCTTGACTGTCAGCGGGGCATTTTCGCCGCGCAGGCGCTTGGAAATAGCATCGAAGGCAGCGAGGCTCGGTGCGGTCGAGGGGATCGGTTCGCCCTTGCCGGTTGCAATGACAAGCTGATAATCCTCCGGAATGACACCGATAAGCTGTACTCCGATTGTATCAATGATTTCATCGAGGTCGCGGACAAGCTCGGCACCGAGTGCCTTCTTGCTGACCTTATTGATGATGAGTCTCTGACGGCGGTTGCCGCGTGCATAGAACTCATCGGACATCATCTGGGCATCGCGGACGCAGATCGGATCCGGCGTCGTGACGACGAGGATCAGGTTCGACTGCTCGACAATGTCAAAGACATGGTTATTGATACCGGCGCCGGTATCAATGATGATGTAGTCATAGTATTTGCGGACGGCAGCACAGATATCAATGATCTGCTCCACCGTGACATGCTGGAACGGGTTTTTCGGTGCGCAGAGGACGAACAGGTTGCTTGCCATAGGGACTCTTGTGACAGCGTCCACAGCAGAGATTTTGCCGTCGAGCACATCGCTCAGGTCGTATTTGATCTGACCGGTCATGCCGAAAATGATATCAATACAGCGCAGACCGAAATCCAGCTCTATGATCAGTGTACGGCTGCCCTGTTTTGCCAGTGTATAGCCGAGACCTGCACAGATTGAGGATTTTCCGGTTCCGCCCTTGCCGGATGTTACAGCGATTGTTTTTGACATACGGTGAGACTCCTTTCCCCATTCGCTGCGGCTGCACAATCGGCAGCATTGAGAGGGCGCAGCGTACCTCAGAAGATTATACATTCGCCGCTGAGACGGGCGCAGATGTACCTCTTATATTATAACCGCAAATCGCGGATTTGTCAAATCCCTTTTGCGTAAAAACTGAAAAATTGTCAGGTTCGTGACATTTCGCCTGCCGCCTTTGTGCAGTATGACGAAATTGCCGGACAATTTTGTATAGCCTGCCGAAATTCAAGCGGATGCTGTATTCTTTCAGCTGACCGCGGTCACGGCAGAAACATCGCTCTGCGCGTTCGTGACAGTCTGCGCGGATGCGGAGCTGCCGGCTGCCGGAAATGTCTCATCGGCAATCCGGATGCTCTCGAGCATCTTGCGGAACGGCTGACGGTAAGTCATAAAGGTATCGCGGTGGCTCTTGCAGGTAACGATATAGACGCGCTCATCCTTGATGATGACGGCGGTCATGCACTGCATATCCTGCGACGCATCGCCGCCCCTGATCGCATAGGTGAATTCAAAGAGGCGGCAGTCCGTGCCGTCCACGGCGGTATCCTCCTCGGCGAGCAGGACGAAGTCGTCCGCAGTATTCTGATACTGCGCCTTGACGTCCTCGCTGTAGGTTTTGACATCCTGCCCGTAAATTGTCAGTTCCTCGCCCGTGACGATCACGGAGGCGTCGTTGCAGACATAATACTTCTCGTAATACGGGGAATTTGTCTCTGTGAAACCGGCAGGGATTTCCATGGAGATGCGGTCGGGCATTTCGGAGGGCACAATAATCATCTCCGTGCCGCTGACGATCTCGGAGGATTCCTCCTCCGGCTTCTTCTGCTTATGCGTCAGCGAAGAAATACCGGCAATCAGAATCACCAGCGTAATCGCAGCCGCCAGTGTAATCAGCAGTTTTTGAGACATTTCGCATTATCCTTTCCGTATAGGGATGCATGGAAAAACCGATGCGTCTTGCCGGCGCATCGGCATTCAGCTGTGACCAGACCTGTAAGCCGGGTTCTGTCATAAACCGTTCCGTTCAGAACGGGTGCAGCCATTTATCTAGCCGATTCGTCGCCGAACCGTTCAAGCCGCCTTTGCAGATGATCCGCCGAGCAGACGTTAAGACCACCTGCACCAATCAGCGTTGCATCGGGTAGGGTTTACACAGCAGGATGCTCTCGCACCCTCTGGTGCGCTCTTACCGCACCTTTCCACCGTTGCCGCACACAGCGGATGCCGCATACGGCTGTTTCATTTCTGTTGCACTAGCCCTAGGGTCACCCCCGGCTGCTGTTAGCAGTTACCCTGCTCTGTGATGCCCGGACTTTCCTCGTAAGCATGAAAAATCGCTTCCGCGGCTGCACCGTCTGCTCACCGTACTATTTTATCACATTATGCCCCGAATGTCAAGCATTTATTATAGTTAGGAGTGAGAAGTTAGGAGTGAGGCGTTGCGGTGCGGCTTCGCCGTGATTTGAAAAGGTCAAACCAGAAGCGTGAAGAACATCCTCCATCCTACTTCCTTCTTATCGCTCTTTCAAAATCGTCCGCGTAGCGGACACCTTAACTCCTCACTCCTCACTTTACTTTCTCCTTCCTACTTTCTACTTTCTCCTTTTCGGTGCTCGCTTCATCAAAGTCCCCATTGCTTTTTTTCAGACTCTGTGCTATAATAAGGGGGATACTTCCAATGAAAGGAATGCTGCATATGATCAAAGTTGATCTGAACGATCTCGACCGCTTCTTCCAAAAGAGCGAGCTGATTCCGGCGGTCTGCTATGAGGTCGATACGAAAACCGTGCTGATGCTCGCTTATATGAACAAGGAGAGCCTCCGGCGCACACTCGAAACCGGATACACATGGTTCTGGAGCCGCTCACGGCAGGAATACTGGAATAAGGGCGCAACCTCCGGACATCTGCAAAAGGTCGTCTCGATCTTCGCGGACTGCGACGACGATACGCTGCTCGTGAACGTAAAGCAGACCGGCGTCGCCTGCCATACCGGCGCATACAGCTGCTTTTTCAAGGAAATTTACAACGATGAGGAGAATGAAGCATGAACGTCTACAGAGAAATTTTTGAGGTCATCAAGGCGCGCAAGGCGGCTTTTGAAGCAGGTCAGGCGCAGGAGAATTCCTATACCGCTTATCTGTTCGACAAGGGCGTCGATAAAATCTGCAAAAAGGTCGGCGAGGAGGCAACCGAAACCGTCATCGCCGCGAAAAATAACGATAACGATGAGCTGAAAAACGAGATCAACGATCTGCTCTATCATGTCATGGTGCTCGCTGCGAATCAGGGGCTCGACTGGGCAGATGTCGAGAAGGTGCTCGAGGAGCGCAATGAAAAAATCGGCAATCTCAAGCAGTTTCATCAGGTAGACAAAAACACCTGATTTGTCACATTTCCGCTCCGGTATGAATATATTGCAATAAGGATTCCGATGCACACATCCGGAAACCCAATTTCAATACCGGGAGGAAATCATCATGAACGAATTGCCGAATGCCGAACGCATCAGCGCCGTTCCGGTCCGGCTCGACCGCGTCTTTGACAGCTGCAGCGATAAGGACTGCATCACGAATTTACAGGTGATGCTGGAAAACAGTGCCGAGCTGCCGCCGCAGTATACATCCGTCAAGACGCGCTGCGTCTCGATTGACGACATCTGCATGAGCGTGGAGCCGATCCCGTTTAACCGCGGATATTACACCGTGGACATCACCTATACGTTCGGCGTCGAGCTGCTCTGCTATGCGCGGGGCTGCGAAGCGCCTGCCGTCCTGCGCGGCATGGCAAGCGCCTCCAAAAGCGTGATTCTCTACGGCAGCGAATCCAGCACGAAAACCTTTTTCAGCAACGGCGCGCGCGTCGGCGACACCGACCGCTGCTGCGACACCGTCAATCTGCCGACCGCAAGCTGTCAGTGCGTCGATCCGATCGCGCTCGAAACACGCATCAGCGTACTTCCGCCGGTCAATCCGCCCGACGGTACACCGCCTGTCCCGCGCCGAACCGTCGTGCTGACGCTCGGGGTATTTTCCGTCGTCGAGCTGACGCGTCCCGTCACGGTGTCCGTTGCCGCATACCCCTATCAGGTGCCGACGAAAACCTGCTCCGGCGATACCGATTCGCCCTGTGAGGTGTTCAGCCGTCTGAATTTCCCGACCGAGGAATTTGTCCCGACTGCGGACGGCTTTGCTGCGCAGCAATCCGCGGAAGCGCTCCGCTACGAGGGATTTACCGGATATCAGCCGCCGGCACAGTAACAGGAACGCCGCAGCCGTGTGAGCACTGAAAACTCACGCGGCTGCATGTATTTTGAGGTGAATTATGAAAATTGTTCCGGCGCAGATTGCAGATTTTGATACCGTCCGCCGCATCACGCAGGAGACGATCCGCACGGTCTATCCGCGGTATTATCCGCAGGGTGCGGTCGATTTTTTCCTCGCGCATCACAAGGATGCCGCAATCGAACGGGATATCAGAGAAAAGCGCGTATATCTGTGCATTTCAGATTCCGGTGAACCTGCCGGAACCGTCACCGTCAGCGGAAATGAGATCGGCAGACTGTTCGTACTGCCGCAGTTTCAGGGCAAAGGATACGGCGGAAAGCTGCTCTCGTTCGCCGAGCAGAAAATCGCAAGAAACTACGAATTTTCTGTGCTGGATGTTTCATTTTCTGCAAAGGCAATCTATCTCAAGCGTGGCTATGAAGCCGTCGGGTGGCATGTGATCAAGACGGAATGCGGCGATTATCTCTGCTATGATCAGATGACGAAACGGCTGAAGCCGGAACATATTGCCATACAGCCATACCAGCTTGTGAGGATGAAGAATGACCGCTATGCATCAGACGGAATCCATGCAGGCGATGTCGGAACGGTGCTCGAAATCTATGATAATATTGCATGCGAGGTCGAATTTTCGCACCCCGACGGGACAACCTATGCGTTGCGGTCGATCCGCACAGACGATCTGGAAATCATAAATGAATGAACGGAGGGTATCCGCATGACACAGGATGAAGCAAGAAAGCGCATAAAAGAATTAACAGAAGAACATGAATTATTCA
>CAMHUJ010000167.1 GCA_946188175.1 uncultured Ruminococcus sp. | reverse complement strand
AAAATCTCCATGCGCCTGCGGTTATTGAGTCCGGTGCGTGCATCGGAATAGATTTCGCTGTTCTGAATCTCAAGAAAAGCAAGCAGAATCGGCAGGAATGTTCCGAGCGATACAATCGGAGTCAGCGGAACAAATCCTTCCAGCACCGCCGCAACCGAGGGGATAATGATGAAATTCAGAGGCAGACGGTATTCCTTTTTGAGCTTGACCTGCTGATTGGAAAAGCTCTGTGCGAAGGAATAAACGCCGCTGCCGAACAGCTGAATAAAAATCAATACCAGATGCAGGGGATATCCGGGGCCGAGCTGATAGATGCCGTTTGCGTCGATGTAGAAAAAGTAATTCGTGAAGCAGGATACAAATGTCAGAACAATGTCAACCGCTGCGACGGTATAATGCATGCCGATCAGCAGTTTCAAATTCTGTTATGGCATAGGAAATATACGATGTCGTTGCTTCCATATGTGCACCTCCGTACTGTGTATCGGATCATTCATGCAGGTCTGTTGTTCATGCTGTCAATGACGAGCTTTTCCGCATCCTCTGCGGAGAGCGGACGTCCCCAGATAAAGCCCTGAATGTAATCACAGCCGATGTTGCGGAGCGTTTCCAGCTGATCCGGTTCCTCGACGCCTTCGGATATGACATCGAAGCCCATGATGTGTCCGATTGAAATAATCGCGGCGACATACTGTCTGGAAGAATCGCTTGTATTCATTTTATCAATGAAGGATTTGTCAACCTTGAGCAGATTTGCCGGAAACCTGTTCAGATAGCCGAGCGAAGAATAACCGGTTCCGAAATCGTCAATCGCAATCTTCACGCCCATTTCGCGGATCTCGTCGATGCATTGCAGCGCCTTGTCCACCGATTCGATCATGATAGATTCGGTGATCTCGATTTCCAGCTGATTCGCCGGAATGCCGGTCGTATTCAGCAGCTCTCTGATCTCATCCGAAAAACCGTTCTTCATCAGATGCCGGACGGATGCATTCAGACTCAGCGTCAGATCAAGACCGGTCTGCCTGAGCAGTCTGCTGAAAAACCCAGTCGCTTTTTTGAAGACCATGCTGTCAACCTTGTCGATCAGACCGACATTTTCCGTGATCGGGATGAATTCGCCCGGGGAAATGACGCTGCCGTCCTGATCCTTCATTCTCGCAAGGGCTTCAAAGCCGCGCAGCTTATGGTTCATATCGAACTGCGGCTGCAAATTGAAATAGATCGTTTCATTGTCGAGCGCTGCCCTGATCTTGTTCTCGATTTCGAGCGTGCGCTGATTCCGGATGATATCGGCGCTGAAGCGCAGGATATGATCGCTGCTGTATGCCTTTTTGATTTCGTTCATCGCTGCGCTCGCGTGCAGAATCAGAGCTTCTGCTGTCCATGCATCCGTCGGATATTCCGCATAGCCGAGACTTGCCGTAATATAGAAATCACAGTCGTCTATGCAGAGATGCTCGCTGAGTACCTCGGAATAGGGCTCGATCGAAGCCCGAAGCTCCTCCTCCGAGCGGTATCCGCTTATGATAATCAGGAACTCATCGCCGTTGAAGCGGGTCAGAAAATGCGAAATCTTTGCGGATTCGCGTTCGGCAACTGTTTTCCAGCGCTTCGATACCTCGATCAGCACCTGATTGCCGGTTTCCAGTCCCAGCGTGTCATTGATGCGCTTGAAGTGATTGAGGTCCATGTAAACGACGGCAAACTGTTCCTTCTTCTGGATCAGACCGGAAATATAATCGGTCGATGCAAAACGGTTCGGCAGACCGGTCAGCGTATCGGTATAGCTCAAATGATGCAGACGCTTCATGACCTTGTATCTTGCGATATGCGAGGAAATGAAGAAGGTTGTCAGCTCGAGCGTCTCCTTGATCCGCATGGTGTCGTTCGTGTCAAAATTCACAGCCCAGATGAAGCCGAGGATTTCCGTGCCCTGCCGGAGCGGAAACAGTACGACGCTTACCACGCCCGCCTGTACGAGCGTCTGATACCACGGATTGTTCGTCCGGCGGATTTCATCCATATCTTTCTGATCCTGAATGATAATGCAGTCGCCTTCCTCGCCGATCATATCCTTCCACGATTTGGCGATATCATAATATCCGGAGAATGTCGTCACGCGGCGGATTTTGCTGTTCTCGCGGAAATCCGTCGCAAGAATGGAAAACTTCTTCTCTTCATCGTTCATGAGCAGAACGGTACAGCACTCCGCCTTGCAGATCTGGCGGACTTCGGAGATCACGTTTTCCATGGCATCCTTGAGATTGTCTGCTCGGTGCAGCTTGATGCAGGTTTTGAGGACATCGTTTGAGGTCCGGGCGGTATTGCTCGGCGAGGCGGAATAGATACAGTAGCAGAGATTACCTTCGTCGAGATTCAGCGGAATCCCGTAGATATCAAACCACATATCCACATTGCTCAGATGCGCATAGGTATGGACATCCGTCTTACCGACTGCTGCGCGGAAGCATACATCCTCAAAGCTGCGGTTCTGCGGAAAATAATCTGTATACAGCGAGTTCGGGACAAACCCAGCGGATGTATCCGCCGCAACCTGATACCGGTCGCTTTTCAGGCGCATTTCAATTATATCGAGATATTTTCTGTTTGCGGTGACGAGGCGGATCGCGCCGTATCCGCACGCATCCGTTTTCTCAACAGATACGATACATGTCGGTGAGAAAAAGCTGTCAGCGAGTTTTTGAAAATCCATGAGAACTCCTTTCTACCGTCGTCAGGCTGCAAAGTATCAAAAACAGCTGGTGCGTTCATGCTGTCAGAATCAAGCGATTTCGGCTGCGTTTATGAAATTCTGCGTCTGCCTTGCCGGTTTTGATCGGGGATTCGGCGGCAAAACGTAGCATTAAAACAATATACATATTTATTTTACACCATTTCAGTCGAAAAATCAATAGAAAAATTGTGGATTCTGCAATTCGATCAAATATTATACTCAATTCCGGCGCAGAACAGCGCTTTTTTGGCAAAATGACAAATACGCGTGATATTTGCAGCGGCTTTCAGCAGGGTATCATACAAAATAATCAGGCTGCGCAGCCTTTGCGGTTACGCAGCCTTTCTCATTATACTTTCAATCGCTTTTCGAGCTTTTTATAATGCATTTGAGTCACCAGACGGTCAAACGGTTTCGCCAGTATGCACGCGGCGATGCCGGCAATCCATAAGCCTTTGATTTTCAGGATGCTCCCCGTGAGTATCAGTACAGCTGCAAACACACGGAACAGCAACGAAAAGGGCAGATTCAACCGGCTCAGTTCTTTCAGCGGGTCAGGTGATTCAGATGTATGCGGTGCGTTTTCGATAAACTGTGCTGCGCCTTCTGTACCGCAGCATCCGCGCAGATCATCGCAGCAGCGGCGGGCGGCTTCGGTATAAGTTTCGGTTTTGAGGATGCCGGAGACTGCTGTCCGGATTCCTTCCGCAGAATCATCGCGGAGATATTCTCCTGCACCGAGCTCATGTACCCGCCGTGCAACGGCATGCTGTTCTCCGGTCTGCGGGTAGAGCAGCATCGGCGCTGCCATGTAAAGACTCTCGGAAACGCTGTTCATGCCGCAGTGTGTGATGAAGAGATCAGTCTCAGACAGCACCTCGAGCTGATTGACAGACGGATACATGCGGATATTCTGCGGCAGCGTCCCGAATGAAGCGATATCGACGGATTTTCCGCAGGAAATGATCACATCGGCGTCCGCATCCTTCAGTGCATCCATGCAGTGCTGATAGAAATCCGGACGGTCATTGATCACTGTTCCCATTGAGATATAGATCAGCGGACGTGCTTTTTCTTTATCCGGCACAATATTTGTTCGCAGCGACGGCCCCATGAAAAGATAGTGGTCTGAAAAGCTCGCTGCATACGGCTGGAATGTTTTGGATGTGTACACGACGGAATCCGTTTTGTTATCGCTGGAAACCAGTTCCAGAACACCCTTCCGCGGATAACCGAGCGCTTCCAGCTTTTTCATTTCACGGGAAATCTTCGGCAAACCGAAAATCATATCTGCCATTTCCGCAGGGGAATGCTTCATATACTGCGAGGATAAGCGGTTGAATGCGAAGGTGCTTGTCGAAACGACCAGCGGTACGTTGTATTTCCATGCGCTGAGTTTTCCCCAGAAGCATGCGGAATCGCAGTAGATGATGTCCGGACGGAAGTTTTTGAATTCCTCCGCGAGAAAATCCGTCAGCTTGATTGTGATATGGATGTCCTGAACCGTCATCTCGGAGATCTTGACGTTTTTCAGCGCCTGCTCCTCCTGCTCTGACAGTTCGGGCAGATAATTGTCAAGGGAGACAAACTCCGCACCGGCAGATTCGATCTTATCCTGAAACGCACGGAACGAATAGAACCGTACCGTGTTTCCGCGTGTAACAAGTTCCGCAGCGACAGCGGTCATCGGGTTCGTGTGACCGTGCGCAGGAATGCAGAAACATGCGATGCGCTTCATGCTTCCTCATCGTCCTTTCCGCTGCCGAATGCAGCTTCCATGAGATGCGTGAATGCGCCCTTCGGCGGAATGGCGATTCCGCGCTTTTCGTCTCCGAGCAGCAGCAGTGTGTCACCGGGCTTGATGCCGAATACTTCACGCGCCTGCTTCGGAATCACGATTTGCCCCTTTTCGCCGACCGTTGCGACCCAGACATATTTTCCTTTTAGCATGTTGTTCATCAGACAGCCCTCTCTTTCAACCGGTATGGAATGTAATATAAGTATGATTTGTATAACTAAATATACCACAGAATTCAGAATTTGTCAAGAGGGGAATCTGCTTGATTGCAATTTATTTCCAAACGTGGTATAATAAAAATATCCGGTTTATTTTATCAGAAAGGGTGTTATTATGAATTTTTCAGCGAATCAAACGCAGCTCACGCCGCAGGAAATTGCAGCATCCGTCTGCGAAACCGAAGCAATCAAGCCGAACCGCACCGTTGATTTCGATATTGTAGTTGTCGGTGCAGGTGCATCCGGCGTACCGGCGGCAGGCTGGGCAGCGGAGCTCGGCGCAAAAACCGCTTTGCTCCAGAAAGAGGCGAATGTTGTCTCGCAGGGCAACTGCGGTTCCGCGATCATCCGTTCCCGT
>CAMHUJ010000166.1 GCA_946188175.1 uncultured Ruminococcus sp. | reverse complement strand
CCAATACAATCGGCGAACTCGCAACACGCGCAAGGGTTTGTCAGGCGGTGCGTGAATCCGGCATCCCTGCTGTCGTCTTCGATTGCAGCGATGATCCGTCCTTCTACAATATCCGTATCGACAATACCGCTGCCATGCGTGAAATAGTCCGGCATGTCATTGAAAAGCATAACGCAAAAACAATCAATTATATCTCGGGTCCGCTGGAAAATCCCGAGGGAAAGGAACGCTATGAAGCGTTTCTCTCTGTCATGGCGGAGCATGATCTGCCGGTCGAGACAAACCGCGTCTACTTCGGCGGGTTCCGCCCGATCGACGGCTACCGTGCAGTCGAAGCGCTGCTTGCAAGCGGGCTCCCGATGCCGGATGCGATCATCGCGGCAAATGATGCCATGGCGCTGGAAGCAATCAGCGTGCTGCATGAACACGGCATCCGCGTGCCGGAGGATGCCATTGTCACCGGCTTTGATTTCACGTATAATGCACAGCATCACTGCCCGTCGCTGACCTCGGTCTCGCGTCCGCTAGCAGAAGCCGGAAAGGCTGCCTGCGCATTGCTCGACCGCATCTTCCGCGGCGAAGTCTGCGAAAAAACCATTACGCTCGAAGCAAAACCGGAATATCAGGAAAGCTGCGGATGCAGCACCGATGCCGATATCGACCTGCGCAGCTACCGTGCCGCAAGCTATGACACGATCAAGCGCTTCCGCACCGGCGCCTCTTTGCTGAACCGCATGACCTCCGCACTCGCCGTCACGGAAACACCGTCGGAATGCCTCCACACGATCTCACAGTTCCTGCATGAGATCGATTGCGACCAGTGCTGCATCTGTCTCTGTGACAACTGGGAGAGCGTCTTCCGCGCCGCCGCTAACAACAGCGACGAATCCACGATCAACGGCTACACGGAATATATGCTCGCACCGCTGATCTGGCAGAAGGACGGTATCCGCGAGGTGCGCTGGTTCAGCAGCGCCGACATGTATCCCCTGCCGCTTGAAACCGGCGGAAACATGAGCTATTTCTTCCCGCTGCATTTCCGTGAGCACACGCTCGGCTACTATATATTTACGAATACCGATTTCCCGACGCACACCATGCTCTGCCATTCGCTGATGATGAACATCAGCCAGTCGTTCGAGAACATCCGCAAGCTGCTGCACCTGAACAATGCGATCCGCGAGCTCGACCGTCTCTATGTGATTGATCCGCTCTGCGATATCTATAACCGCAACGGCTTTATCCGGCTCGCCGACCAGATGTTCCGCCACAGCATGGAAACGCACAATACACTGATGATCTCCTTCATCGACATGGACGGTCTGAAATATATCAACGATAATTTCGGACATGATGAGGGTGACTTTGCACTCAAAAAGCTCGCGGAGGTCATCCGCAGCAGCTGCCGCGACAATCAGATCTGCGCACGCTTCGGCGGCGATGAGTTTATTACAGTCGTCGAAGGTCTGAATGAGCAGGAAGCAAAAATGTTTGAGCTGGACTTCGGCAAAAAGCTCAAGGATGCAAATGCCCTGCTCAACAAGCCCTATGAGCTGTGCGCCAGCATCGGCACATATCTGACGGTCGTGACGGAAGATATGAAGCTGTTTTCGCTGATCACACAGGCGGATCAGATCATGTATGAGCAGAAGAAACGCAAGGCGACCTCGCGCTATATCCGCCGCTGAGATACGATATAATCATATTGCACAAAAGGACATACGGCATCCTGCTGTATGCCCGTTTGTTGCCCCTGACGCCGAAAATGCAACTGCTTTTGATATTTGGTATTATATTGCTGCGAGATTTACGGTTTGTTCACAGATTCCGGTGCCGGATATCTTGACAAAGCCCCCGAATTGTGGTATAATACCTGCAACGGGTACAATGACGGCAGCGGCGCCGTGTTGTGTCCGGATTTTTGTATCATCTTGCAGAAGACAGAAAGGATGTGTTTGTTATGCTTCTGAACAATCTCCCCGCAGCAATGTTCCCATTCCCGTTCAATGATCTGATCACGATTGCAATTATCGCCGTAGTCGTCGTCATTATCATTGTCATCCTCGCTTCCGGTTATCTGAAAGCACCGCCGGATACCGCTTATATCATCTCCGGTCTGCGAAAGAAAATCATCATTGGCAAAGCGAGCATCCGCATCCCGTTTTTTGAGCGTGTCGATAAGCTGAAGCTCCAGCTCATTGCCGTTGACGTAAAAACCTCCAGTGCCGTGCCGACTGCGGACTATATCAATATCAATGTTGATGCGAACGTCAATGTCAAGGTCTCCAGCGACCCGATGCTCATTAAGCTCGGCGCGGAGAACTTCCTGAATAAGGATACCGCCTATATCGCACAGGTTGCCAGAGAGGTTCTCGAAGGCAACATGCGTGAGATCGTCGGTCAGATGACGCTCGTCGCTATGGTCAATGACCGTAAGGCATTCGCGGAAAAGGTACAGGAAAATGCCGCACCGGACCTCAACCGCATGGGTCTCGAAATCGTTTCGTTCAATGTTCAGAACTTTACCGATGACCAGAATCTCATTGAGAATCTCGGTATCGACAACGTAACCACGATCCAGAAGAAGGCTGCGATCGCAAGAGCAGAATCCGAGAAGGAAATCGAAATCGCAAAGGCTGCCGCACAGAAGGAAGCCAATGACGCAAGAGTTCAGGCGCAGACTGAAATCGCCAAGAAGAACAATGAGCTCGCAATCCGTCAGGCTGAACTGAAAAAGGATGCCGATACCCAGCTCGCAATCGCCGATGCTGCGTATGAAATCCAGAAGGAAGAGCAGCGCCGCACGATTGAGATTACCAAGGCAAATGCGAACATCGCTGCATCCGAAAAGGATGTTGAGCTGAAAACCAAGCAGGCTGAAGTCAAGGAAAAGGCGCTCGATGCAGACGTCAAGAAAATGGCTGAGGCTGCCCGCTATAAGGCACAGCAGGAAGCCGATGCAAAGCTCTATCAGCTGAAGAAGGAAGCCGAGGCTGACCGCTTCCAGCGTGAGCAGGAGGCTGAGGCACAGAAGGCTGAAGCTGAGGCTGCAAAGTTTGCAAAGATGCAGGAGGCGGAAGGTATCGCTGCTGTCGGTAAGGCAGAGGCAGATGCAATCCGTGCGAAGGGTCTTGCAGAGGCTGAGGGTATCAACGCAAAGGCAGAGGCTATGAAGAAATACGGCGAGGCTGCTGTTCTCGAAATGTACTTCAAGGCACTGCCGGATGTCGTCAAGAATGCTGCGCTGCCGCTGACACAGGTTGATAAGATCACCATGTACGGCGACGGCAATTCCAGCAAGCTCGTCGGCGATATCATCGGCTCGACCACGAAGATCACCGACGGTCTCACTGAGGCAACCGGTATTGATCTGCGCGCACTGCTCGCCGGATTCCTCGGCGGCAAGCTCGCGGACAACGGAAAGTCCGACAATACCGCGGCTGTGATCGACGCTGCAAAGGCTGCGATTGCTTCCGCCGATTCCGATGCGTATGAAGAAGATTAAGCGCTAACACAAATTCGCCCGGTTCAGGTGTCACAGCCTGAATCGGGCGGATTTTTTTCATGCATGGAGGAAATATGAAGGTGAAGGGAGGAAGGCGGCGGGAGAAAATAAAAAGCCGCGCAATTCAGGCTCTGTTGCTGAATTGCGCGGCGCATAATACACTTCTTACGCTTCCTCGCGGATCTGGATATTCGCTTCGCGGAGCTGCTGTTCGGTGACCTGCGACGGTGCGCCGAGCAGGAGATCCTGCGCATTGCCGTTGAGCGGGAATGCGATGACATTGCGGATCGTTTCGGTATCTGCGAGCAGCATGATCATGCGGTCGATGCCGGGCGCCATGCCTGCATGCGGCGGTGCGCCGTACTGGAATGCCGTATAGAGCGCGGAGAATCTTGCTGCAAGCTCCTCCTCGGTATAACCGGCAAGCGCAAATGCCTTCTTCATGATATCGACGCTGTGGTTGCGGACTGCGCCGGATGCCAGCTCAATGCCGTTGCAGACCAGATCGTACTGATATGCAAGAATCTCCAGCGGGTCCTGATTTTCCAGTGCATCGAGACCGCCCTGCGGCATCGAGAACGGGTTGTGCGTAAAGTCGAGCTTATGCGTTTCCTCATTGATCTCGTACATCGGGAAATCGACGACGAAGCAGAAGCGGAATGCGTTTTTCTCGAGCAGATCAAGACGCTCACCGAGCCAGTTTCTGATCTGACCGGCATAGAGATCGACGGTACCCTTCTTATCGGAGATGAAGAATACGGTTTCGCCGTCCTTGATGCCGGAAAGCTGACGGATTTCGTCACGCTGCGCATCGGAAAGGAACTTGTCAATCGGGCCCTTGAAGTTTGCCTGACCCTCGACGGCGGTCAGATAGCCCAGACCCTTCATGCCGATTGAAGTCGCAAATTTCAGGGAATCCTCAAAGAACTTCTTGGAGCAGGCTGCACAGTCGGCGACAATGCCGCGGACCGGCTTGCCCTTGAAGATCGGGAAGTCTACATTTGCGAAGAAATCAGTCAGGTCGATGATCTCGAGCGGATTGCGGAGATCGGGCTTGTCGGAGCCGTATTTCAGCATGGACTCCTTATAGGTGATGCGCTCGAACGGTGCATCGGAGATCACTGCATCCGGTGCGAATTCCTTGAAGGTGTCGGAAATGACCTTCTCGCAGACGGCAAGGACATCATCCTGCGTTGCGAACGCCATTTCGTAGTCAAGCTGATAGAATTCTCCCGGCGATCTGTCCTGACGCGCATCCTCATCGCGGAAGCACGGCGCGACCTGATAATACTTATTGAAGCCGGAAACCATGAGCAGCTGCTTGAACTGCTGCGGTGCCTGCGGCAGCGCATAGAACTTGCCCTTATGCTTTCTGCTCGGGACGAGGAAGTCACGCGCACCCTCCGGCGAGGAAGCCGTCAGGATCGGTGTCTGGATATCGAGGAAGCCGAGCTCCTCCATTTTCCGGCGCAGATAGGTAATGACCTTCGAGCGCAGGATGATATTTTCGTGCACCTTCGGATTGCGCAGATCGAGGTAGCGGTATTTCAGGCGCACCTCCTCGCGCGTATCCATAGACTCTGCCGGAATAAACGGCAGCATGGATT
>CAMHUJ010000165.1 GCA_946188175.1 uncultured Ruminococcus sp. | reverse complement strand
CCGTCAAAATCGCTGAGCTGATTCTGAAATTCGCCGAAGGCTCTGCCGGTCGCCTCGATGACAGCAGGGTCATCGCAGGTATTGAAGGTGACCGAATCGACATAGTTCATGATGCGCCAGAAATTGCCCGCATCGTCGAACAGATAGTTTTTGCCGTCCGCCGTATGATGAAAATGCAGCGTGACGCCGTCCGGATTCTTGTTTCGGATATGTGTTGTGACGAGGTCGATATTCTGCATGATCTGTACCGGATTGCTGAACACGACCGTGTTGATCCGCTGGAAGATATAGGATTTGGGATTGCCGTCCGCATCGTTATAGGTGACCTTGAACGTCGCATTGATATTGCCGTTTGTGATCGTTTCAAAGGCATCAAACGCACCGGGCAGCCGGAATGCCGCACCGATCTTCTGGATTGTTTCAAGCATATCAGAATCTCCGTAAATTTGAATATAAAATGAAAGGAGCATGCCGCTCCGGATGCCGCTTGCCGAACAGGGCGAAAACTGCAAAACCGGACAGATACTCTTATGAGTTAGTATACCACGAACTGCGGAGGTTTGTCAAGTCATTTCGGCGATAAGCATATTTTTCCGCAGCAGAATCCGGCAGTCTCTGTCAGAAAAAACTGCGTATCCGTGCGGATACGCAGTCTGGTCCGGATTCAGAGTGCAATTCCGTTGCGGCGGAGCAGCTCGCGCGCCGTTTCGACGGAATCCACGCCGGTTTTATTCTTGATCGGCGCAAACTCCTTTTCGCGCTCGATTTCATAGGCGAGACAGTTCTTTTGCAGCTTGACGAGATCAAGTGCCAGTGTCTCGAATTTATAGGCATTCGGCTCCTCGGGGCGGACGGTATTGCCGTTTTCGTCCATATAGCGGATCTTCTTGAACACCTTATGCAGCGGCATCTTGTAGGCAAGCGTATTTTCCAGCTCATCCACGCGGAAGAGATAGTTCAGGATCACGCCGAAGCGGTAGGAAAGCGTGCCGTCCGGCTCACGGAGCGTCCGCATTTCCTCCGTCATTTCGTAGTATTCGACAATCGAGGGTCTGCCGTCCTCAAGGCAGAGCACGCCGACCTTTTCATCCGGCGCCGCCTTCGCAACGACCTTCGCGCCGGAGACATTGCCCGATTCGATCACCGCGCCGATAAAGCACGGGTCTGCAATCGACTGCAATACATTGTCCACAGCGAAAACATTGAGCCATTCGATCTGACTTTTGCGCAGTTCTCTGAGCATGCCGGTATTCTCCATGGATGCATACCAGCCGCCGTTGCCGTTCGGGGCAGTCGAGATCACGCCGGGCGCAGAAAACATCAGTCTGCCCTCCGGATCGACCGTCGGGAGCTGTTCCTGCCGGAAGAAGCGGATATGCGCTTTGCTGTAGCCGAAATAATTTTTCTCGGCAAAGAATGCCTGCGTTTCATCGTGATTTTCCACGCTGGTCATGATGAACAGCGGCACATAGGCGCCTGCCTGATCGGTAACGCGCTTTAGGTTGTTCATCAGGCACTCAAAGATGAAGAGCTCTCTGGTGATGCCGATATCGACCATACCCTTTGCATGTTCGCAGCCGAGTCTCGTGCCCTGACCGCCGCCGAGCAGCACCGCACCGACCTTTCCGGCGCGGATCGCCGCAAGACCTGTTTCGGTGAAGCGGGCGCGGTTCTTTTCAATCTCTGCGAGCGTGGTTGCATAGAGCGGCGCAAAGCTGCCGCGTTTTTCGTCCGCGCATTCCGGATCGAGAATGCTGAGATCGAGCGTGTCGATCTGCCGGAGCATTGTCTCCTGCGCAGCGTCGCCGAGCTGTTCAAGATGTTCATTGATATGCGTCTGTCCGAGCGCAGAGAGCTTTGCGCAGATGCGCTGCTTCATTGCCGGGATATTCTCCTGCTGCTGTATCATCCGTTACTCCTTTGATTTGTTGCTGTCAGCGTCAACGCAGCTGCATTGCCGCCCGTGAAAAAATATAAAGACATTATACCATATCCGTAGCATATTGTCAAATTGTTTTTTGCTTACTGCCCGCGGGTTACCGCCGGATGCGGAAGAATGCTTCGCGGTAGCGCTTCGGCGTATAGCCCGTGTATTTGCGGAATACCTGAATAAAATGGCTCTCCGAGGAGAAGCAGAGATAATCTGCAATCGCAAGGCACGAAAAATCCGAATACCGCAGCATATTCTCCGCGGTCTCGATGCGCTTGCGCGTGATATATTCCGAGACCGTGATGCCGACCTCCTTGCGGAAGAGCTTGGACAGATACGGCACAGAAAGCCCTGCGACATTCGCCAGCTCCGCAAGCGTCAGCTTCGTGTGCAGATTGTCGTAGATATAGTCCACGACGACCGTGATCGCCTTCGGATAGCGGTTCCGCTTGCGGATGATCTGCATCCGCTGCGCATAATCAAGCACGAGCTCGCTGTGCAGCATATTGATCTCATCCTCCGAAGCGCACTTGTCGATCGCACGGATATAGATATCGCTTAAATTATAAGCCTCCTCCATTTCCATGCCGCCCTCAATGCAGGAGCGCGTGATCAGTGCGACGGTAATGATCAGATGATACTGCAAATTCCGCAGCGGATTGTCGCTGAGTCTGCCCATATTGGAGGTGCCGAGCGGCGCATACAGGCGCTGCATTTCGGCAACATTTCCCTCCTGAATACTATTAAAAAATGCATTTTCACGTTCGTATGCCAGATGCGAGATGCTGAGCTCACGGTTCAGGAACGCCTGATGCGTGAGCTTTTGCTCGATATCCATACAAAAACACCCCGTTTCTATTATACCTTATATGACAAAAAAATGCAATACCGATTTGACAAAAAAGCTGTTTTTATGATATTGCTTTACAGACAAGTATGCTATACTGAAAAAAAGCTGTCAGAAAGACGGCTGCAATGAGAGAAAGCGATAAAACAAGGAGGATTCGGGATGAAAAAAAGATTTCGTATCGTGGCTGCAACAAGTGCACTGCTGATGACAGCAGGCATCCTTTCGGGTGCTGCACTTGCAGGCATGAACGCAGACCTGAACGGCGACGGCACCGCAAACCGCAGTGACGCCGCAATGCTGGTCGATGCGCTGCTGGGCAAATCCTCGCGCATGACAAAAGACATGGACCAGAACGGTGACGGCAGAATTGATGCAAGCGACCTTTCCCGTCTCAAGGGCGCAATCCTGTCTCCGTCCTCGCAGCAGGGCGGCAAGATCGAGGACAAGGGCACGCAGCCGAAGCTGCCGGCAACGATGTACTCCAACTTCCGCAGCGGCGATGCAGGCGACTTCTTCGCTTCCGACGGCTGGACGAACGGTTCTGTCTTCGACAACTGGTGGTATGAGAAGAACACCGGTATCAAGGACGGCTACATGTATCTGACGATTGATCAGGACTGGGACGGCCACAAGAATGACGCCGACAAGAGAAACTACTCCGGCGGCGAATACCGCACCAAGGAATTCTACCACTACGGCTACTATGAGTGCTCCATGCAGGCGATCAAGAACGACGGCGTTGTTTCCTCGTTCTTCACCTACACAGGTCCTTCCGATGTCGTGAACGGTCAGGAGAATCCGTGGGATGAGATTGATATCGAAATCCTCGGCAAGGACACGACCAAAATGCAGATCAACTACTACCGCAACGGCAAGGGTGGTCATGAGAAGATGATCGACCTCGGCTTCGATGCATCGGAAGCATTCCATACCTACGGCTTCAACTGGGAGCCGGGCAAGATCACATGGTACGTAGACGGCAGAGAGGTCGGCTCCATGTCCGGCGATGTGCCTGTCACGCCGAGCAAGATCATGATGAATGCATGGCCGGGCGTCAGCGACCGCAATGCAAAGGATAACACCGTTGACTGGCTGAAGCCGTATGACGGCAAGACGCCGCTGACCGCACGTTATCAGTGGGTCACCTACAAGAAGAATGACAATGCACAGCAGGGTCAGCAGGGCCAGCAGGGTCAGGAGCAGCAGCAGGGCGGCAAGATCGAGGACAAGGGCACGCAGCCGAAGCTGCCGGCAACGATGTACTCCAACTTCCGCAGCGGCGATGCAGGCGACTTCTTCGCTTCCGACGGCTGGACGAACGGTTCTGTCTTCGACAACTGGTGGTATGAGAAGAACACCGGTATCAAGGACGGCTACATGTATCTGACGATTGATCAGGACTGGGACGGCCACAAGAATGACGCCGACAAGAGAAACTACTCCGGCGGCGAATACCGCACCAAGGAATTCTACCACTACGGCTACTATGAGTGCTCCATGCAGGCGATCAAGAACGACGGCGTTGTTTCCTCGTTCTTCACCTACACAGGTCCTTCCGATGTCGTGAACGGTCAGGAGAATCCGTGGGATGAGATTGATATCGAAATCCTCGGCAAGGACACGACCAAAATGCAGATCAACTACTACCGCAACGGCAAGGGTGGTCATGAGAAGATGATCGACCTCGGCTTCGATGCATCGGAAGCATTCCATACCTACGGCTTCAACTGGGAGCCGGGCAAGATCACATGGTACGTAGACGGCAGAGAGGTCGGCTCCATGTCCGGCGATGTGCCTGTCACGCCGAGCAAGATCATGATGAATGCATGGCCGGGCGTCAGCGACCGCAATGCAAAGGATAACACCGTTGACTGGCTGAAGCCGTATGACGGCAAGACGCCGCTGACCGCACGTTATCAGTGGGTCACCTACAAGAAGAATGACAATGCACAGCAGGGTCAGCAGGGTCAGCAGGGTCAGGGTCAGCAGGGCCAGCAGGGACAGCAGCAGAGCAGCGGCGGCATGAACGCCAATGCAACAATGGTTTCCAACTTCTCCGCCGGTCAGGCAGGCGACTTCATCGCTTCTGACGGCTGGACGAACGGTTCCGTGTTTGACTGCTGGTGGTACAAGAAAAACACCTCGATCGGCAACGGCTATCTCGCACTGACGATTGATCAGGACTGGGACGGTCACCGGAATGATTCCGACAAGAGAAACTACTCCGGCGGCGAGTTCCGCACCAACAATTTCTATCACTACGGCTACTATGAGACCTCGATGAAGGCAATCAAGAATGACGGCGTTGTGTCCTCGTTCTTCACCTACACCGG
>CAMHUJ010000164.1 GCA_946188175.1 uncultured Ruminococcus sp. | reverse complement strand
CCTTTGATCTCTCCGGCGGCGGCGTCACGCTGACGACTGCGACCTATGCAACCGGCAAGACCGAATGTTATCATGAAATCGGTCTGGAACCGGATGTACTCGCAGTGTATGACCCGGATGCGGAAAAGGATAATCAGATTCAGGCTGCAATCGACACCGCAAAGGATCTGATCCGTAAGCAGGAGGATTGACATGCCGAAGCTATGGTACAGACAGCCTGCTGCATGCTTTGAGGAGGCGCTGCCAGTCGGTGCCGGAAGATTCGGCGCCATGCTGTACGGTGAAGCGGATACAGAGCTCATTCGCCTGAATGAGGATTCTCTCTGGTCCGGCGGGCCGCGTGAACGCATCAATCCGGATGCAAAGGAATCTCTTGCTGAAATACGCCGTCTGATTCTGAACGGTCAGATTGCAGAAGCGGAAACACTTGCGTTTCAGAAAATGCAGGGATGTCCGAAGGATATGCGTCATTATACGCCGCTCGGTGATCTGACGGTCAGTCTGTCGCTGCCGGACGGTGAAGTGACAGACTATCTACGCACGCTTGATCTCGCAGCCGCTGCCTACAGCGTCGTGTTTCGTAAGGGCGGCGCACTGTTTTCCAGAGAAATTTTCGCTTCACATCCGGCGCAATGTATTATCCTGCATTTCACCGGGGAGCAGCCGTTTTCTGCTGTGCTTTCCATGGACGGCAGAGACGATGATTTTGACCGGAACTGCGTTCTGCTGCATGATATGCAGCCTGTTTTGGTATTTGACGGCAGCTCCGGCGGTAAAGACGGGATTCGCTTCTGTGCGGCAATCCGTGTCATACATTCCGACGGCAGCGTGTACCGCCGCGGCAATACGATTGTTGCGGAAAATGTACACGAAATAACAGCCGCTGTCAGCATGCACACGAGCTATTATCATCCCGATGCCGATTTGCTCCGACTCTGTGATACGGACTGTCTGCGGGCGGCTGCCCTCCCCTATCCTGCGCTATTATCGCAGCATACGGCAGATTTCCGGGCGTTTTATGACCGTGTATCACTGACTTTGCCGGACACGGAACTGACAGACCAGATTCCGACAGATTTGCTGCTTGCGTCTGCAAGAGAGCAGCATACAGATGCCTGCAATGCGTTGCTTGCGCTGTATTTTCAATTTGGCAGGTATCTTATGATCTCCGGCAGCCGTCCGGATTCGCTTCCGCTGAATTTGCAGGGCATCTGGAATGTGGAAATGTGGCCTGCATGGGGTTCGCGGTTTACGGTCAACATCAATACCCAAATGAATTACTGGTGCGCAGAGCCCTGCAATCTTCCGGAATGTCATTTGCCGCTGTTCACACTGCTGCGCAGGGTGATGGAAAACGGAAAGCGAACAGCACGCGAAATGTATGGCTGCGAGGGCTTCTGCTGTCATCACAATACCGATCTTTGGGGCGATACGGCACCGCAGGACCTCTGGATGCCTGCTACACTCTGGGCAACCGGCGGTGCATGGCTTGCGCTGCATGTTATGGAGCATTACCGGTATACCGGCGATGTTTTGTTTCTGCGTGAAAACTATGAAATCATGTATCAGGCTGCGCTGTTTTGCTCGCAGTATCTGATTGAAAATAAACACGGACAGCTTATAACCTGCCCGTCTGTCTCGCCGGAAAACAGCTATCGTCTGCCAAACGGTGAAACCGGTTCACTTTGTGCAGGTCCTGCCATGGACAGCCAAATCATCACCGAACTGTATGCGGCAGTCATTGAAGCAGATGCGCTTCTCGGGCTGCAATCCGGACTGATTCCGGTACTGAAAGAGCAGCTGGCGAAGCTGCCGAAGCCTTCTGTCGGCAGATACGGTCAGATCATGGAATGGGCAGAAGATTATGACGAACCGGAACCCGGACACCGCCATATTTCACAATTATTTGCACTGCATCCGGCACATCAGATTTCACCGCGTACTTCGCCGGAGCTTGCAGATGCTGCGGCTGCGACATTGCAGCGCAGACTCTTACACGGCGGCGGACATACCGGCTGGAGCTGCGCATGGATTGCGAATTTCTATGCACGGCTGCAAGACAGTGTGCATCTATACGGGATGCTCTGCAAGCTGCTGTGCGATTCAACGAATCCGAATTTATTAGACATGCATCCGCCGTTTCAGATCGACGGCAATTTCGGCGGAACGGCAGCAATTACCGAAGCGCTGCTGCAATCTGCGCCGGACGGGCTGACACTGCTGCCTGCGCTTCCGGATCAATGGCATACAGGCAGTTTCCGCGGCCTTTGCGGATACGGCGGATTTACAATTTCTGCACAATGGAAGAATATGAAGCTGACAGATGCAGCTGTTATATCAAAAAACGGCGGCGTATGCAGGCTGTTTTACCCCGCGAATGTTACGCTCAGGCTTTCGGAGCCGATTTGTATGAGAAAGGAGGCGGAAGGTTTCGTGGAATTTGAAACTGTACCGGCAGGTGTCTATCACCTGACTGCGGATTGAGAAAACTGCCGCATCTGAACAATGCGTTCCGATATATCCTGCCGGTGATCTGTGTATGTGTCGTATCGGTATGCTTTTTATTTATACCGATTCCGAACAAACAGAATGTGCAGCAGAAATACAGCTATTATCCTTCCCTTTCCGGCTTCGCTTCCGACAGCTCGCTTGCTGCCGATGAGCTCAATCCCGATCAGTATCAGCTGAATCTGCCGGAAGTGAATCAATATCATTTCCGCCGGAAAATCGAGGCGGAAGCCCTAAAACTGCCGAAGAATACGGCAGTCCTGCATAAACGCAGCGGATATTCCGGCAAGGGCTATGTCGGCAAACTGCCTGCGGATACCAAATCGGCTATCACCTTTGCCGTCCCTGTCCCTCAGACGCAGCATTATCGTATTACAGTCTGTGCTGCAGCTCCGGAATCCGGTTCCCATGCGCTGCGTGTCAATGACGAGGTTGTATCCCAGTTTACGATTGACGATCCCTCACATTTTACAAAAATCACGTTTTACGGTATTTTTATCGAGAAAGGTAAGGCATCCATAGAGATTGATACGATTGATACGAAGCTGGATATCGATTATATTGAGATCGAGGATGATGCTTCCGTTTATCAGGCAGATTCACCCGTCCGGCAGTCACTCTGCAATCCCTATGCTTCCGAAGAAGCACAGCAGCTCTATGCATTTCTTGTCCGGAACTGGAAACAGAAAACGCTGACAGGTCAGTATGTATCCGACGATAACGACCAGGAAATGCAGCTGATTTTCCAGCAGACGGGTCAGCTTCCGGCAATCCGGTTCAGCATGCTCGGCATGGGAAATGACAGAACAGCGGTCGATTCCGCCATTGACTGGAATGTATATATGCATGGCATCGTCGGGTTAATGTGGCAGTGGAATGCTCCGGGGTCAGATTCCGTTTATGCGGAGGATGCCGATTTCGATTTAGACGCTGCATTCCGGCATAAAGATGTCCGCAAGCTGGCATCACTCACAGCAGAGGAAGCTGCAATCGCCGCGGAAAAAGGAACCGTATCCCCCGAATTGCAGATGCTCCTCACGGATATTGATGCCATGGCAGATATCCTGCGCCCGCTGCAAAATATGGATATACCTGTGCTTTGGCGTCCGCTGCATGAGGCGGGCGGCGGCTGGTACTGGTGGGGCGCGGACGGCTTTATGGCTTATCAGAAGCTCTGGGAGCTGCTCTATTACCGCATGACAGAGTATCATCATCTGGATAATCTGATCTGGCTCTGGAACGGACAGAGCGCGGCATATCTTGTTCCGGAGAATACCTATGACATCGCTACCGTTGACATTTATCTTCAGCCGCAGATGCAGTACGGCAGCCGCTATGAACAGTTCCTTTCGCTGAAAAAGATCACCGGCGGCAGAAAGCTGCTTGCACTCAGTGAATGCAGTGCACTGCCTGATCTGGAAATGATGCAGCTCGATCACTCCGTCTGGTCGTTCTTCGGGCTCTGGTACGGCGATTATCTGATGAATCCCGACGGAACCTTCCGTGATGTGTATTATTCAAGTAATGATTTGTATAATCTATACAACTCAGAGCAGGCTTTGACACTGAATGATTTTCGGGCACTCTACCAATAATCTATTGATATTCATGTAAAATTGTGTTATAATAGCACCATAGATTATACGTGTTTTTAACACGAACAGAAAGGCATGATTTTATTTATGAAGGTTAAGGTTATCAATGGTGCATCTATTCCGAATATTCCGTGGGAGGAAAAGCCGGCAGAATGCAAGGATGTGATCTGGCGCTTTTCACAGAATCCGGTCATTCAGCGCGATCATCTGGAGGTGTCAAACAGTATCTTCAACAGTGCAGTTGTTCCGTTTGAGGGCGGATTTGCAGGCGTATTCCGTGTGGATGACAAGGCACGCAGCATGGAACTGCACGCAGGTTTTTCCAGGGACGGTCTGAACTGGGACATCAGCGAATCACGAATCGAATTTGTCAAGACTGATCCGACGATTCAGGATTTCCAGTACGGCTACGATCCGCGCGTCTGCTGGATCGAGGACCGGTTTTATGTCACATGGTGCAATGCCTACGGCTGGAAGCCAACAATCGGCTGTGCTTATACATACGATTTCAAGACGTTCTATCAGATTGAAAATGCGTTTCTTCCGTTTAACCGGAACGGCGTGCTGTTTCCGCGTAAGATCAAAGACAATTTCATGATGCTGAGCCGTCCTTCAGACAGCGGTCATACCCCGTTCGGCGACATCTATATTTCACAGTCGCCGGATATGACATACTGGGGCAGACACCGTCATGTTATGGCACCGAGCATGGGCTGGGAATCGACGAAAATCGGTGCCGGTCCGATTCCGATTGAAACAGACCGCGGCTGGCTGATGTTCTATCACGGCGTTCTGACATCCTGCAACGGATATGTCTACAGCTTCTCGGCGGCACTGCTGGATAAGGATGAGCCGTGGAAGGTGCTCAAACGCGGCAGAGAGTATCTGATCAGCCCGCAGAAGGATTATGAGTGCGTCGGAGATGTGCCGAATGTCACATTCCCGTGCGCAAATCTCGTCGATGCTGACACCGGCCGCATCGCGATCTACTACGGCTGCGCAGATACCTGCAC
>CAMHUJ010000163.1 GCA_946188175.1 uncultured Ruminococcus sp. | reverse complement strand
CCCTGCTTGATATAAACCTTTTCCGGCGCACGGAACCACAGCATATTCTCTCTCCTCTCCGCAACAGTCTTGATATTGAGCAGATGCTTTACGCCTACATTCTCGCTGACCGAGTTGCCGCCCCACGAGCCGCAGCCCAGCGTCAGCGACGGCACGAGATTGAAATTATAGAGATCGCCGATGCCGCCGTGCGAGGACGGTGTATTGACGAGGATACGGCATGTCTTCATGCGCTCTGCCATGGCGTCGATCTTGGCACGCTCGGTGACGGCATTCAGATAGACGGACGAGGTATGACCGTAGCCGCCGTCTGCGATGAGGCGCTCTGCCTTCTGCATGGCTTCCTCAAAATTCTTCGCGTGATACATCGCAAGCACCGGCGAGAGCTTTTCGTGCGCAAATTCCTCGGTGATATCGACATTCTCGACTTCGCCGATCAGGATTTTCGTGTTCTCCGGCACATCGACACCGGCAAGCGCCGCGATTGTATGCGCCTTCTGACCGACGATCTTCGCATTCAGCGAGCCGTTGATGATAATGGTCTGGCGGACCTTGTCGAGCTCCTTGCCCTTGAGGAAATAGCAGCCGCGCGCGATGAATTCCTTTTTGACCTTGTCATAGATCTTGTCAAGCACGATTGTGGACTGCTCCGAAGCGCAGATCATGCCGTTATCGAAGGTCTTGGAGTGGATGATCGAGTTGACGGCAACCGTAATATCGGCGGTATCGTCGATGATCGCAGGGGTATTGCCCGCGCCGACGCCGAGTGCCGGTTTGCCGCTCGAATATGCCGCATGCACCATGCCCGGACCGCCCGTCGCAAGGATGATATCCGCATACTTCATGACGGTATTCGTCATATCGAGCGATGGCTTGTCGATCCAGCCGATGATGCCCTCCGGCGCGCCTGCCTTGTAGGCTGCCTCCGCAACGATCTTTGCCGCGGCAATCGTCGATTCCTTTGCACGCGGATGCGGCGAAATGATGATGCCGTTTCTGGTTTTCAGTGTGATCAGCGTTTTGAAGATTGCGGTCGAGGTCGGGTTCGTCGTCGGAATGACAGCCGCAATGACGCCGATCGGCTCCGCAATGCGCATCGTTCCCATGGATTCATTGCGCTCGATCACGCCGCAGGTCTTCGTATCCTTATAGGCATTGTAAATATACTCGGAGGCAAAGTGATTTTTAATGACCTTGTCTTCGACAACGCCCATGCCGGTTTCCTCGACTGCCATTTTGGCAAGCGGAATCCGCGCCTGATTGGCGGCAATCGCAGCCGCACGGAAGATCGCATCGACCTTCTCCTGCGGGAACTTTGCAAATTCCTCCTGCGCCTTGCGCACGCTTGCAAGCAGCGCCTTCAGCGAATCAACGGTGTCAACAATGGGATACTCTTTCATGGTGCACCTCCGTTTTTTAATGGGTAATCTCTGATATTTTACGGTAAAAGTGTAAAAACCAGACGGCAGAGCATCCTCCGCGCTCCGAATAACCGGAATCGGAGACACTCAGCCGCCTTTTTTGTTCCTATAATTTGATTGCCGCCGGAATCAGCGGTCAGCGCCTGCTCAGCCGATGACGGAGAGCAGAACGCCTGCTGCAACAGCAGAGCCGATAACGCCCGCGACATTCGGTCCCATGGCGTGCATCAGCAGGAAGTTTGTCGGATCGGTTTCCGCGCCGACCTTCTGGGAGATACGTGCTGCCATCGGAACAGCCGAAACACCGGCGGAACCGATCAGCGGGTTGACCTTGCCGCCCGTGACCTTGTACATGATCTTGCCGAAGATCAGACCGCAGGCCGTACCGAGCGAGAATGCGATGACGCCCAGCAGCATGACGCCGCCGAACTTGATGTTGATGATCTGATCCGCCTTGGTCGTTGCACCGACGGAAACGCCGAGGAAGATCGTGATGATGTTCATGAGCGCATTCTGTGCGGTATCAATGAGTCGTGCGGCAACGCCGGATTCTTTCAGCAGGTTGCCGAACATCAGCATGCCGACGAGCGGTGCTGCGGACGGAACCAGCAGCGAAACGATGATCGTAACCGCAATCGGGAAGATGATCTTCTCGGTCTTGGAAACGGTGCGGAGCTGCTCCATTTTGACCGAGCGCTCCTTCTTGGAGGTCAGCGCCTTCATGATCGGCGGCTGAATGATCGGGACAAGTGCCATATAAGTATATGCAGCCAGCGCGATATTACCCGTCGTGATCGCGCCGCCGCCTGTCAGCAGTCTGGTGGAAACATAGATTGCAGTCGGACCGTCCGCACCGCCGATGATTGCAATGGAACCTGCCTCTGCTGCGGTAAAGCCGAGCAGACCTGCAACGACGAAGGTGAAGAAGATACCGCCCTGTGCGGCAGCACCGAGCAGGAAGCTCTTGGGGTTTGCAATCAGCGGGGAGAAGTCGGTCATACATCCGATGCCGAGGAAGATCAGCGGCGGATATATTTGCAGCTTGACGCCTAAGTACAATATATCGAGCAAACCGCCCTCTTTGAGCACCTCTCCGTAATTGACATGCCCGTCAACGAGCACCCAGAGATCCGGATGATAGAGCCCTGCCATAGGGAGATTCGTCAGCAGCATACCGAAGGAGATCGGCAGCAGCAGCAGCGGCTCGAAGCCCTTTGCGATTGCAAGATACATAAATACAAACGAAACCAGAATCATAATCAGATTCTTCCAGCCGCCTTCGGCAAACAGCGCATGAATGCCGCTGTCTGACCAGAGACCGCCGAGGGTGTTAGTAAAGAAATCTAATACACCGCCCATTGTTTAAGTCCTCCAAAGTTATTTTTATCTGTTGCTGAATCAGTCTGATCCGATCTTAAAAGGGACGTGTTGCATCCAGCACGCCGGCCTGTGCCCAGACGGAACGTCCGGAGCCGCCGCGCGAGACCTGCCGCACGGAGCGAAGCTGATACTGTTTGCCCTCCGCAGCGCCCATTGCCGAGATCGCCGCCATGATCACCGCAATGACCTCGGAATCATCCTCTGCGGCAGATGCCGGAGCGGCTGCCTTCGGGACAGCGGCTTTGACCGGTGCCTTTGCCGGTGCGGATTTGGGTGCTTCCTTTTTCGGAGCAGCCTTTGGCGGGACGGTTGTCTTTTTGAAGAAGCCGCCGGAGCAACACAGAAATACGACAAGGATGAGCAGCGCGCAGAATACGACGGACAGACCGATGAGTGTCATTGAGATGATCTCGGTGCCGGTCAGCTTCTCAGTGCCGCGCAGGACCTTATCCGCCAGCATGACGGGATATGAGAACATGGAAAGACCTCCCTTAATATTACATACATATTTATTATACTCTATTTTCAGAAAAAACGCAAGTGCTGAATGCAGAAATTTCCGGAGATACTGCGTACATAAAATTGGCGCTTTTTACTTATCGCATGATCCGGTGCATGCCGCCGCGCCTTCCTTTCAAATATCTGATCATCCCGCAAAATAAAAATCAGGGGCAAGAAACCGGAAACCGGCTCCTGCCCCATAATTTTCCTGTGCAATTTTATGTGCAGATCAGTCGATCTCCACTGCAACTTTCAGGTTCTCACGGGCTGCACCTGCACGCATCAGTGTGCGGATTGCCTTTGCAATTCTGCCCTGCTTTCCGATAACACGACCCATGTCATCCGGCGCGACGGTAAGATGCAGAACGGTGATTCCTTCTTCATTTACCGCATCCTCGGTAATCTGAATTGCGGTCTTGTCCGTGACCAAGCCTTCTACGATTGCATACAACAGTTCTTTCATGATTTTCTCCCAGATAAGTTAGTGGGGAATGCCGATTACAGCACACCCTGCTTCTTCAGGATATCGCGGACGGTATCAGTCGGCTGTGCGCCGTTCTGAAGCCAGGTCTTTGCCTTCTCAGCGTCAACCTTTACAACGGACGGCTCCTTGGTCGGATCGTAGTAGCCGATCTCCTCAATGAAGCGGCCGTCTCTCGGATATCTGCCGTCAGCGACGACGATGCGGTAGAACGGAGCCTTCTTTGCGCCCATTCTTCTCAGACGAATCTTAACTGCCATGTTTATTCACCTCCACATTTTGATAACATATATATTCATGCAAATATGAGTGTTTGCAATGAAATCGGATTTACCGCTGCACCGGTCCGTTCAGCTAGCAATAGAGCAGCCAGCCGCCGAATGCGATCAGCGGCAGCGACGCGATTGCGTGGATGATGCGCGCCTTCGTTTTGCCCCACCGTGCAAGCTGATCCTGCATCTGCGGATTTTTGCTTTTCTCATACATCTTCGGAAAGCCGAACAGTGCCGAGACCAGCACCATGACGCCGCTTCCGAGCAGCACAACCGGAATCAGAAACGTCAGCCAGTGGATGAACGGATCATTGTTATTCGTAACCACGGCGCTGCCTCAGAATTTCGGGAAGCCGCCCATGCCGTCCAGCATTTTCGGATCGAGCTTCGGCATCTTGCGTCTGCCGAAGAGACCCTTCTTGCCGTTCATGCCGCCGAGCTTCTTCATCATCTGCTGCATCTGCTCAAACTGCTTGAGCAGACGGTTGACGTCCTGCACCTCCGTGCCGGAGCCCTTGGCGATTCTGCGCTTGCGCGACGGATTGATGATCGAGGGCTTTGCACGCTCTGCCGGTGTCATTGAGGTGATCATCGCCTCAACTCTGCCGAATGCATTGTCGTCGATATCCAGCTCGTCGATCTTGTTGCCGACGCCCGGCAGCATACCGACGATCTTTTTGAGGTCGCCCATTTTGCGGATCTGGCGCATCTGCTCGAGCAGATCCTCCATATCAAACTGGCTCTTCTGGAGCTTCTGGGTCAGGCGCTCCGCCTCCTGCTTGGAGTAGACATCCTCTGCCTTTTCAATCAGCGAGAGCACATCGCCCATGCCGAGGATTCTGGACGCCATTCTGTCGGGGTGGAACTGCTCGAAGTCGTCGAGCTTTTCGCCCATACCGACATATTTGATCGGCTTGCCGGTGACGGAGAGCACGGAGAGCGCCGCACCGCCTCTGGTATCGGAATCGAGCTTGGACATCAGCACACTCGTGATGCCGAGCGCTTCGTCGAATGCCTTTGCAACATTGACGGCATCCTGACCGGTCATCGCATCAACGACG
>CAMHUJ010000162.1 GCA_946188175.1 uncultured Ruminococcus sp. | reverse complement strand
CGCTGGAGCCCTGATCAATCATCTTGACATTGATGCGCGCATGTGCCAGCGCCGCGAAGATTCTCGCAGCCGTACCGCGTGTTCTGCGCATGCCTCTGCCGACGACCGCCAGCAGCGAAATACCGTGCTCCAGCTCGCAGAGATCCGGCTCAACAGCCTTGCGGATACGCGAAAGAACGGTCTTTTCTCTGCCCTTGATCATTTCCTCAGCAAGGATGATCGTCATGGTGTCGATGCCGGAAGGCATATGCTCAAACGAGATGCCCATATCCTCGAGCACGGTGAGCACCTTGCGGCAGAAGCCGAGCTCCGCGTTCATCATTGCCTTCTGGATATTGATTGCGCAGAAGCCCTTTTTGCCTGCAATACCGGTGATCGTATAACCGGTCTGTGCATCGGAATCGGCACTGTCGCCGGAAACGATCAGCGTGCCGGGCGCAGCGGGCTCATTCGTATTGCGGATATTGATCGGGATGCCTGCCGCACGCACCGGGAAAATCGCATCCTCATGCAGCACGGTTGCACCCATGTAAGAGAGCTCACGCAGCTCCTCATAGGTAATCGTATTGATGACAGCCGCATTCTTGACAATGCGCGGATCGGCAACGAGCACGCCGGAAACATCCGTCCAGTTCTCGTAGATTTCGGCGCGGACTGCTCTTGCGACGAGCGAACCGGTGATATCGGAGCCGCCGCGCGAGAAGGTGATGATCTCGCCGTTCGGACCGGCACCGTAGAAGCCCGGAATGACCGCATAGGGCATATCTGCGAGCTTTTCGCGCAGAAGCATCATGGTCTCGGTCATCAGCAGGTTGCCGCTCTCATTGAAGCAGATCACCTCTGCCGCATCCACAAACGGGAAGCCGAGATAATCCGCGAGCAGCATGCCGTTGAGGTATTCGCCGCGGCTGGCGGCAAAATCTCTCGTTGCGCCCTCTTTGAGACGGAATGCGATCCGGTCGAGCTCATCGGTCGGATCGAAGCTCAGCCCGAGGTCCTTTGCGATCTCGAGATAGCGGCTGCGAATCTGACCGAGCACCTCGGTAAAATCCTTGCCCTCGGAAGCAAATCTCTGGCAGGTATAGAGCATATCGGTGATTTTGGTATCTTCGGAGAAGCGCTTGCCCGGCGCCGACGGAACGACATAACGGCGCGCAGGGTCTGCGGTGATAATATCCTTGACCTTTCTGAACTGACCGGCATCCGCAAGCGAGCTTCCGCCGAATTTGACAACCTTGCTGGTTCTCTGAGCATCTGACATAAAAAACAGCATCCTTTCATGATATAAAATTCCAGATACTATTATATTCCATTTTGCCGAAAAAATCTATTGACGGGAATTACAAAGATTGTATCTCAAAATTGTACTTTTTGTGCACACGGATGTGCGTGGTACGAGAACAGCAGGCAGTACCCGCCGGATCGGAGCAAATGCATTCCGGATGTACCGGCCGCAGCTGAAAAGCCTTCTGTTGCCGTCAGACGGCGGAACAGAAAAAAGCAGCCCGTTTTCAGGCTGCTTTTTTCTTTCCTTGCAAAGAACGCGGTCTGTCAGCTGACTGCATAATAATCCTTTTCGCCGAGCCCGATTGTCGCCCAGTGAATTGCCTTCGACAGTTCCTCCTGATATTCCTCATCGTTGAGCGATCTGCCTTCGTCTTTCGCTTCCTGCACCATTTCCGCAATATCCGCCGGAATCGACTCCCTGTACACGCCGATGCCGATATTCGGAAAGGCATAGCTGTAGCCGTTTTCATTGTCGAGAACGGTCCCGCCGTTTTGCTGCCGGAGCAGATCGACCAGTTCATCCGCCTGCACGGAAAACACCGGAACACCGTAGATTTCCGGCTGCAAGCTGCCGGTGCTGCCGCTCAGGAACTCCATAAACATGAGCCTGCCGCCTGCATTGAAATCAAAGCGCAGCGCATTGCCGTAATAGAACAGCTGGGTAATTCTCGGGGACGACTTTTCATAATAGCCGAACGGTCTGCCCAGTACGGCGACCACTTCGTCCCGGGTCATTCCGAACCGGATTATCTTTTCATCCAGTTCAATCCCGACCAGCGGATTGATCTTAATTCCCATTTTCCTTCACACCTTAAAATATATTTTGATTTGGTATATTTTTCTCAGCACACTTGAATGCTTTAAAGCGAGTAAGTGTGCTCCACAGAATTATTATAATACAGATTCCGGCTTTTGTCAATGGAAAATCTGCGGCACAACCGGAAAATCCACAGCCATACACCCCCCTGCAAGCCGGACTGCCGCTCCGGATGCCTGTTTTCACGCGAACAAAGCGAGCAGAAAAAACAAAGTTTGTATATTTTAGATTCGCTCTGAGAAAGACGGAACACAACAGTCTGCATTTCTAACTTTCTCCCTCCTGCTTTCTTCCTAATGCTTCCGGTACTTGACATTTTATATAACATATGTTATAATACAGATGTTATATAACAAAAATCATCCTTTGAGGAGGGATTCGATGCCGCCGAAAGCAAAAATCACCAGAGATATGATCATCGAGGCGGGGCTGCAAATTGTCCGGACGGAAGGCACAGAGAGCCTGAATGTCCGCCGCGCCGCCGCAGAGCTCGACTGCTCCACACAGCCGGTCATGTACCATTTCAAGACGGTCAGCGATCTGAAAGCCGCTGTCTATGAACGGGCAAACGACCTGCACACCGCATATATCCTGACACCGGATGCGGAGGCAGCCGATCCGTTTCTGTCGGTCGGGCTGCGGTATATCCGGTTTGCCGCCGAGGAGCCGCATCTGTTCCGGTTTCTGTTCCAGTCAGACAGCTTCCGGAATGTCACCTTTCAGGAGCTGATGCAGTCGGACGGGCTGACGCCGGTTCTCGCGCCGCTCTGCGAAACAGCCGGTCTGACCGGAACGCAGGCGCGGGAGATTTTCGGCATTCTGTTTGTCTGTGTCCACGGCGCGGCAAGTCTGATCGCAAACAACGCGATCTCCTATGATCAGGCTTATTTTGAGAACATGCTGACCGCCGCATTTGAAGGCGCGGTCATGCGAATGAAGGGAGCAGAACATGAAACTGTTTGATAAAAATGAAACCGCATTTGCAGTCATTCTGATTGTGATTTATGTCGTCGGCGTCAGCATAATGCAGCGCGTTTCTGATGCAGTCGGCATTCAATTTCTGGCGGAAATGATCTTTTGCATTGCGCTCTCCGCTGCCCTGCTGATTTTCATACGCAAAAACGGGCTGGCGCAGTATCTCGGGCTGAAAGCGCCCGCGGTCTCCGCCGGAAAAATGCTGCTGTATATTCCGCTGCTGCTGCTCGGCGGCATCAGTATTTGCTTCGGCATCGGCGCAGAATTCGGCGTCACGGAATCTGTCACGCGCACGGTCATGATGCTCTGCGTCGGATTTCTCGAGGAGGTCATTTTCCGCGGATTTCTGTTTCGCAGCATCGCAAAACAGAATCTGACAAGAGGCGTTGTGATCTCATCGCTGACCTTCGCGCTCGGACATTTTGTCAATCTGCTCAACGGCAGCGACATCCTCGAAAATTCCATACAGGTGATCTACGCAGCAGCCGTCGGATTTCTGCTGGTATTCATCTTCATGCGGACGGAAAGCATCCTCCCCTGCATCCTTTTTCACGGCTTCAACAACTGCATGACCGCCTTTACAACCGGTGCGCTGCTGAAAGACCGGCTCGGCGAAACGGCTGCCGATCTTCTGATTGTATCGGTGCAGCTGGTGATCGCCGCTGCATATCTTTTGTATCTCACAAAACTGCCGAAGCGCGCAATGCCGGAGAGAACATAACCGGCACACCGTGCATGCATTGCGTACATCCGGTGAAAACGACGCGAAAACACTTGACAAACGCCGCGGTTCATGATATTATGAAAGCAGCCGGACGGACGCCCGTCCCGACGGCGAGAACATCTATGGAGCACATCACACGTATCCCGACAAACCTGAAAGGAGTAGACTCATGGAACAAACTACGAAAAAACCGACTGCTCTGCTGCTCGGCGGCGGCGGCGCAAAGGGCGCATTTCAGATCGGCGCATGGCAGGCACTTGCCGAAGCCGGTATGACAACTGATATCACCGCAGTCGCAGGCTGCTCTGTCGGCGCACTGAACGCGGCACTCTTCGCAATCGGCGATCCGGCTTATGCAAAGCGCATCTGGGAGCAGATTCTGCCCTCCGATCTGCTGGCACGCGGCTCCGACGGCGCATTTTTCTCGCGTGACGGTCTCATCCGCATGATCAATCAGCTTCCGCTGGAGCAGGTCAGCACTTCGCAGATCCAGACCTATGTCAGCGTACATGATTCCGCAGAGGACACCGCTGTCTTCTTCAAGCTGAACGGTCTCTCCGCTGACGCAATCCGCACGCTTCTGCTTGCATCCTCTGCGATTCCGCATATCTATGCACCGGAGCGCTATCTCGGCAGGGAATTCATGGACGGCAGCGTCACGCCCGAGGGCGATCTCTGCATCCAGCCGGTCTATGCCGAGGGTCACCGCAATCTGCTGCTCGTTTCGATGCGTCCGCAGCTTTCGCTCTACGGCGGTACCTCCGTCGGCAATTCCAATCTGCTTGAGCTGTATCCCGACTGCGACTTCACGCTGATCAAGCCGATGAAGCCCATGGGCAATCTGCTGACCGGTACGCTGAACTTCGCACAGGAGAAAATCCGCTCGAACTATGAGCAGGGCTATGCCGATGCCAAGGCTGCAATCGGCGGTTCCGGCAGTGCACCGCAGACAAAAGAGGAAATCAATGCACAGCTGACGCGGAAGATGCAGCGACTCTTCAAAAATTCGGCACAGCTCTCCGGCTTCCTCAAGGAATACGGCAGCCGCTTTGCACCGAATGTCCCGTTCCCGACACTCGGCGGCAACTTCTTCTATGATAACATCTTCGAGGTGGACGGCTGGAAGCTCCAGCAGCACCGCACAATCGGTATGCAGATTCACTACCGCTTTCTCGATGCAAACAATGTCCGCGTTGCATGGGTATTGCAGCCGCAGCTCCTGCTTGACGCGCTCTCGGACTATGAAGCCGTCCTTGAACTGCGCGGACGCTGAATCCCGAACTGTAAGAGACAGTCTGATTTTTCAGGCTGTCTCTTTTTTGC
>CAMHUJ010000161.1 GCA_946188175.1 uncultured Ruminococcus sp. | reverse complement strand
CCTCGACGATCAGCCGGACCGGCTCCGATGCAGCCTTCGCGGTCGTTGTCGTTTCCACTGCTCCGGTCTCATCCTTCGCGGTTGTTTTCGTCTGGACAGGCTTTTTCGTCGTAGTCAGCACGCCGTCTTCCAGTGTTCCCTTGCATCCGGCCTCGTCTGTACGGAGATATCCGGCTGATACAAAAATATCAGCCGGATAACAGGTGATCTGCGAAAACAGCATGCCTGCACAAAGCGCAGAAGCTGCGATTTTTTTCATCATTGACATAGATGTAAACCTTTCATGTCTTAAACTGTATCGAACAAATATTCAGGCAGTTGCTTCGGTGTCGAGGTGTAGAAAGCAGAGGATGCAAAGTCCTTTTCATTCCAGTCCGGCTGCGTGCCGCTGAAATAGACCTCGCATTCGATCGGCGGATACCCGTTGAAGCTCTGCGTACCGATTCTGTTTACGCTCATCGGGATGCAGACCTTTTCCAGCGCCGTGCACTGGCAGAATGCGTAATCGCCGATGTTTTCAACGCCGCTCGGGATCACGACCTTTTTCAGCTTCTCATTCTGATAGAATGCATACGCATTGATATCCCGCAAGCCGTTCGAGAGCTTGAGCTTTTCGATGCCGCAGTCAGCGAATGCATAATCGCCGATTTTCTCCACGCTGTCCGGCAGCGTGAGCTCACGCAGATTCGAGCAGCCGTCGAAGGCATTTGCGCCGATGCTCTTGAGCGAATCCGGCAGGCTGACCGATTCGATGATCGTCTCATCCTGGAAAGCGTACTCCTCGATCTCCGTGACCGGTCTGCCGTTGAGCGTCGCCGGAATATCCAGATGCTTTTTCCGCTGACTGAAGCCGCAGATGCGGACACCGCCGTCTGTCAGATCGACATAATTGAGGTCCTGACGCTCACGCGGCGGATCAGTCTGAACCGGAGGCTCTGTCGGCGGTTCGGTCTTGACTTCTGTTTTGGTCGTCGGCTTGGTAGTCGGCTTCGTCGTGGGCTTGGTCGTTTTCGTTGTGGTTCTCTCTGTCGTCTTTTCTGTTGTCTTCGCGGGCTTTTCCGTCGTCTTCACAGGAGTCGGCGGATTCACGGCAGGCTGCGGATCCGGATCCGGATCCGGATCGGGACCATCCGTTGGTGTCGTTCTGATCCGCTTGGATTTGCTTGTCGTTTCATCGTCGTCATCATCATCATCCGTAGTAGTCGTGGTGACGGCGGTGGTTTTCTTGGATTTGGATTTGGTCGTCACGGCGCCGAGCAAGGTCGTTTCGGGCTTCGTATCCGTACCGATCATGCCTTCGGTGCTTTCATAGGCGGAGTCTTCGGAGGTCGCCTCAGTGACGGTCATGGTGGTCGTGGTCTCGGTGGAGTTTTCCGCGGAAGGACTCGTCTTTGCACGGTTCAGCACCGCCGATGCACCGACACCGCCAAGTAACAGCAGTGCACAGATCACTGCAATCGCGGCAATAAACTTCTTCTTGCCTGCACGCTCCGGTACGGCGGTCATTGCCTTGGTCATTTCACCGGTCTGGACAGGTACGCCGGTCGTCAGGTGACCGATCTCGACGCCGGTCAGCTGCGTATCGCCGGGCTGCGTCATGAGCACCGTCTTCGGGTCGTCCATGAGCACGGTCTTGGGGTCCGGATCGAATGCCGGCGCGATTGCACCGCTCAGCTCTGCTATGAGCTGCTGCATATTCTGCGGACGGTCCTTGTATTTATTCGCCATACCGTGCATGAGCGCGGCTTCGATATGCGGCGGGATCGCAATGCCGAGCTGTGAGGGCTTCTGGAGATGATCCTCAAACAGACGGCTGCTCGATTCCTGCGGCGTGATGCCGGTGATGCACTCGTACATCGTCGCGCAGACCGCGTAGATATCCGTCCACGGTCCCTGCTGGGAGCGGTCGGAGGTATACTGCTCGCCGGGCGCATAGCCGGGCTTGAGCATGACCGAAAGGCTCTTTGTTGCTTCGACGTCGCGCGCGGCACCGAAGTCAATCAGAATCAGCTCGCCGTTCTCGACGATGATGTTGTCCGGACTGATATCGCGGTGGATCAGACCCTCTGCATGCACCTTGCCGAGCACATTGAGGATCGGCATGAACCAGTCCACGAGCTTCTGCGGCTCGACCTTGCCGTTTTCGCGCAGGAAATGCCGGAGGTCCTTGCCCTCGACGAAATCCATGATGATGTACGCGGTATTGTTCAGCTCGAAGAAATCCCTCGCATGGACAATATTGCCGGAACGGTTGAATTTTGCGAGCGCCTTCGCCTCGGTAAGGAAGCGCTCCTTGCCGTTTGCGAAATAGGCTTCATTCGGTCCGGACAGCAGCGTCACATCGTTTGTCGAGAGACAGTCGCGGCTGGCATGTCCGGTCGGATAGTACTCCTTGATCGCAATGCGGATATCCAGCGTCGTGTCTCTGCCGGCATAGGTGATGCCGAAGCCGCCCTGCCCCAGCACATTGCCGACCATATATTTTCCCTTGAGCATCGTGCCCGGAAGCAGATGATTCCGGTCTTCGTCTCTTGCGAAGGTTCTGCCGCAGCTGAGGCAGATTCCGTTCTGCTCAACGGTTTCCTTCATGCAGAAATAACAATACATATTCAGTCTCCTTTGTCATTGACAGCAACAGTGCGCGGGGCACCGCAGCCGCAGCTAAAACCGTAAAAACGGGACATAAATATACAGTGTAATTATACCATTTTACTGCACGTTCGTCCAGATAAAACATATGCCTAATTTTTGGCAACTACGGCGGCAACCGGATGCTTCAAAAGAAGAGGAAGCCGCTCTGAAAGGCTCCCTCTCCCGATCGTTATTCTGCAAGCTCACTGCTGTCGGTATAGCAGAATTCCTGCATGACGCTGAGCGAAGACTTGCTGTCGTCCGCCTTCTGCTCGGCAAGGATTGTGATCGCAGAGATGTTGTCGGTTTCGCCCTGCTGCTTATTCATGTCAATCAGGCCGCGGATCTGCCGCTGCATCTGCTCACAGGTCCGCATATGCTCCGGTGCAAAATATGCGAGCATTTCCTCCTCGCCGATCTTGTGGCGGAAGCCGTCACAGCAAAGCAGGAAGACACTCTCCGGCTGCACCTTGCCGATATAATAATCAGGATGTACCTCAGGCATAATGCCGACGCACTCCGCAAGCACATGGCCGCGCGGGTCGGTTTTCACCTCTTCCGCCGTCAGCAGACCCGCCTGAAACTCCCGCTCGACCAGCGTCTGATCGCGCGTGATCTGCTTTACGGCATCGCGGATTTCATAAACGCGGCAGTCGCCGACATTCAGGATCATATACTGCTCCTGCGTGGCGAGGAAAAGCGCTGCGGTCGTACCGAGCCGGACGCCGTGCTGCTCGCCGTAGCGGATAATTTTCTGGTTGCAGAGCTCGATCAGTCCTGTCCATTCTTCAAAAACGGTATCCCGGTCGGGCTCCGTCTCCGCAATGACAGGCAGTCTGCGCAGAAGCCAGCGCTGGAAGGCATCAACGACGGTTGCGCTGGCAACCTCGCCGCTGTCATAGCCGCCCATGCCGTCGCACATGATCGCAGCAGTCATACTGCCGTAGCTGCTGCTGAACACCTTTGCGCCGAAGCTGTCCTGATTGCGCTGGGCAATCAGACCGTTATCGGTCCCTGCCGCTGCAAGATACTGGATCATGTAAGACTCCTTTATCCTTCGGTCTGGAATTCAAATTCTTCATCCGCAAATGCAAGGACATCGCCGTTCTTCAGCGGATACTGCTTCTGCGGCTCGAGCTGCTGATGATTCAGATAGGTATGGTTCACGGACTCATGATCGACGACTGCATAGCTGCCGCCCACCATAAGCAGGCTTGCATGCATATGACCGACATGATTGTTGCCGCGGAGATTGATCTCGACATCCGGACGGTTTCTGCCGACGCGGATCAGCGGCTGCTCAAGCGTAAACTTCGAGCCGTCGCGCTTGCGGATCAGATAAGACTTGTGCATCAGAACGGTCTTGTCGTCGTCCGGGAACATGACGACCGTCTTGGGATCGGCTTCATCTGCCGAAACAGCGAGCACTTCGGGCGGAAGCTGTACCGGAGCCGGTGCCTGCACAGGCGGCAGACCGACAGACGGCAGACCGGACATACCGCCGCCGAGAACATTGTTCATATCGGGCGTCTGCGGAATGGCATTCGGTGCCGGTGCAGAGAACAGATTCTGCTGCGCCTGATCCATACGGGCACTCATTGCGGCAATGCCCTGCGGAGAAAGCGGCTGAACAGGGCTGCCGGACGGAATCAGAATCGTATGATTCGGTGCGACATTCGCATTCTGCGGGATCGGCGAGACAGCCGGTGCCTGCGGCTGAACAGGCGGCTGAACGGGTTGCTGGACCGGTACCTGCTGCGGAACAGGCGGCTGCTGCACAGGAGCCTGAACTGACTGCTTCGGCTTGCCGCTTGCAAGATCGGAGAGGCCGCCGCTGACTTCATCCTCGGCATCCTTCTTCTTAAACTTCTTCTTGAGCTTGCCAAAGAGACCCTTATCCTCTTTGTCCGCATCATCGGGCATCGGAACCGGCTGAACGGCTGCGTCCGCCTTTTCCTTCTTCTTGCCCTTTTCCTTCTTGCCGCCCTTCGACTCCTTCGGGGCAGACGGCTGCGGGAAGGCGACACCCGGCTCAAAAGCCACATCGCCTGCCGCGGATGCAGCGGATCCCTGCTCAAATGCAGACTGCGTCATGACCTGAACGCTCTGCGGCGCCTGCTGATGCGGCATCTGATCCGGCTCGAGCACCTTGCGGATATTATCGAGCGAGAAGCCTGCCGGATTGCCCATGGCATTCATCACCATATTGGAATAGCTGACCTCACCGGCATGGAGCTCGACGGTCGGCACCGAGATCGTGAAGACCTGACGGAAGAAGCCGTAGAGATCGGTCGTCGGCAGATCGGATTTATCCGTAAACGGCAGGCAGATGAAGGTCACCTGTCTGGTCACGTAGTTGATAAAGACATAATCAGTGTTCAGCAGCACCTGATCGGTGTCGATCATGTACTCCGAAAGACCGTCAATCGCAGAGACAATCGAGAGGATCAGCTGGCGGAAGGATTCCTGCGTCTCTTTGCGGCGCAGATACTCGGTCAGCG
>CAMHUJ010000160.1 GCA_946188175.1 uncultured Ruminococcus sp. | reverse complement strand
TGGGCTCGCTCGGCGCAATGGAATGCGGCTCCAAGGACCGCTACTTCCAGGAGGGCGCAAAGAAGCTCGTTCCGGAAGGCGTCGAGGGCAGAGTGCCTTACAAGGGCATGGTCGCGGATACGGTCTTCCAGCTCTGCGGCGGCATCCGCTCCGGCATGGGCTACTGCGGCTGTCCGGATATCCCGACGCTGCATGAGAAGGCACAGTTCGTCCGCATCACCGGCGCAGGTCTCAAGGAGAGCCACCCGCACGATATCTACATCACCAAGGAAGCCCCGAACTACTCCGCGCAGATTTAAGGAGAATGCAGGAAGGAGCAGGGAGAAAGAATTACTTTTCTCTTTTCGCTTTTCACTATTCACTTATAAAACGAAAGCCACGAGCCTTTAGCGGTTCGTGGCTTTCTTTACTTTTTCATTACGCTTTTGGCGGGCTTTAGATCAATGGAGCCGGGCACTGCCCGGTTATTCAATGGTTTCGACCTTGAGGAGATTCGTCGTGCCGGAGATGCCGAGCGGTACGCCCGCGGTAATGACAACCAGATCGCCGGGCTCTGCATAGCCTGCCTTGCAGGTTGCCTCAACCGCGTGCTTGAAGAGCGCATCTGTGCTGTTCTCCTCTGCGATCACGAGCGGATGTACGCCCCAGGACATATTCATCTGACGCTGCACCATTTCATCGGTCGTGCAGGAGATAATCGGGAACATCGGGCGGTATTTCGACAGCAGACGCGCGGTTTCGCCGCCCTTTGTCACGGTGACGATTGCCGTTGCATCGAGGTCGTGGGCGGTTGTCACGGTCGCGTGCGCGATCGCATCGGCAATGGTTGCCTTCTCGTTGATGCGCGCGAGAAATTCGCTCTTGTAGTCGATGCTGCTCTCGGTCGTCAGCGCGATACGCGCCATTGTCTCGACGGTTTCGACCGGATGCTGACCGGCAGCGGTCTCGCCGGAGGTCATGATCGCGCTCGTGCCGTCATAGATCGCATTGGCAACGTCAGTGATCTCGGCACGGGTCGGGCGCGGATTGTTGATCATGGATTCGAGCATCTGCGTCGCGGTGATGACCTGCTTGCCCGCCTCATAGCCCTTGCGGATCAGCTTCTTCTGGATATCGGGAATCTGCTCAAACGGAATCTCGACGCCCATATCGCCGCGCGCGACCATGATACCGTCGGCGGCTTCGAGGATTTCGTCGATGTTATTGACGCCCTCGCGGTTCTCGATCTTTGCGATGATGCGGACGCCGTACCAGCCGAGGCTCTGCGTGAATTTGCGCAGATAGCGGATATCGGCGCCGGTGCGTGCAAAGCTCGCCGCAATGAAATCGAAGCCGAGCTTCGCGCCGAATTCGAGGTCCTCCATATCCGCATCGCTGAGATACGGCATCGAGAGGTGCACATCCGGAAAATTGCAGGATTTGTGGTTGGAGAGCGTGCCGCCGTGGATGATGCGGCATTCGATATCGGTCGTGGAGACATGCTCAATGCGCATCTCGACCAGACCGTCATTGATCATGACCGTATCGCCGGGCTTGACGTCCTTCGTCAGCCGCGGATAATTGACGCTGCCGATCTTGTCGTCGCAGGGGACATCGCGCGTCGTCAGCGTGTACATATCGCCTGCCTTGATCTCGACGGAGCCCTCGGGGAATGTGCGCAGACGCACCTCCGGACCTTTCGTATCGAGCATCGTTGCAATCGGCAGACCGAGCTCCTCGCGCAGACGCTTGACCTGCTCAAACCGGAGTTTATCCTTTTCATAATCAGCGTGCGAGAAATTGAAGCGCGCGACATTCATGCCTGCCTGCATCATCTGACGCAGAACCTCGTCCCTGTCAGTTGCAGGACCGATTGTGCATACGATTTTCGTTTTTCTGAGCTGTTGCAGCATAAGTTAGACTCCTCAATATATGTTTTATTTGGCGTTGCAGATGCGGCAGCCGTGCCATGCGAGATAGACACCGTGCTTTTTGCAGCGCGGGAAGCCGTGGAAAACGGGATCATCGTCGTCCATATCGCTGAGCCAGTCACTGAGGATGCCGTGATTGATATCGGCGGTTTTCAGGCGCACAAAGCCCTTTCTGAACCAGCCGAGCATCGGCATCAGGTGATCGGCATTCGGGCGGTAATCGAGCACCTCCCAGCCGGTTTTCTGCGATGCGGCATCGGTGACGCGCACCATGAACTGCCGGTCCTCCTCGAAGGAATCGCTGTCCCACGGCATATCCGAGAGATAAAAGCCGACCGTTCCGACGCCGTAATTGCGGTCATGCTCTGCCAGCCAGACCGTCAGGCGCCGCTGTGCATCGGTTTCTGCAAGCGCAGAGGCGGCAAGCACGAGAATATCGAGGAGCGCATCTGCGCCCTTATCGGGAATGCTGACAAGATCCTCCGGCGGATCGCTGCGCCGGATACCGAAAATATTTGCCATATCAGTTCACCTCAATCCAATCAGGCGGAGATATCATTCCGCGCATATCAGAAAAGTATTTTTGCGGTAAATCAAATATTACCAAATGCACTTCATATCAGTAAATTCATCTGTCATGATTCGTTCTAAGGAGCGTTCAAACGTGTTTCCGAAGCAGATTACATAGCCTTCATGTGCAGCAATCAACTCCGTATTCATGCCTAAAAAGTATTCGTCCTCACGGTCTTTTGAATGCCCAATCGGAACGATTGATTTCATATTCAAAAAACGACTGATTTCATTTACATATTCTATGGATTCTTTCAGATCGGTATCAGAATAATCAGGCGTAATAAAATATGTCGGATTTACGGTTATAATCTCGTTTGTATCTGATGTATGTTCTGTCATTCTGACCTGATACCGGCAGCAGGGTATTCTCAGTGTTAAGCCACCGAAAGAAGATAAGAAACTGAAAACGGCATCTGATATTTCAAATCCATATTTTTGATACCATTTTACATATTGTGAGATGTCAATTTTCCGATTATCGTACCAGCCGCATGCGATTAAAACCTGTTTGATCCGGCGATTCTCTATCATCATATTGCATCTCACTCCTTATATGTAAATCTGATTTTACTCAGCAGCATATATTCTAAAATTGTTCTCCTTATTCCAGAAAAGAGAATGCTTCCTTCAGGCTTGAAACGCCGCGGAGCCGGATCTGAAAGCGCTCGGTTTGCAGGGTACGGAGCGTCTGCTTCGGCAGGATGCATTCGGTAAAGCCGAGGCGCTCTGCCTCCGCGATGCGCTGCGGGGCATTGGAGACCGACCGCAGCTCGCCGCCCAGACCGATCTCGCCGAATGCGATCAGCTTCTCCGGAACGGGCTTGTTCATGATCGCCGAATACAGCGCGAGTGCGACCGCCAGATCACCTGCCGGTTCATCGAGCTTGAATCCGCCGACGATATTCAGATAGACATCGAGCGCGGCGACGCGCAGCCCGATTCGCTTTTCCAGTACCGCAAGCAGAATATACACACGGTTATAATCAAGACCTGTGGCAGTCCGGCGCGGTGATGCAAGTGTACTCTTTGTACAGAGCGCCTGAATCTCCGCGAGAATCGGACGGCTGCCCTCGATCATACAGCAGACGCATGTGCCGGAAACGCCGAGCGGTCTGCCGTCGAGCAGCATCGCCGAGGGATTCTCGACCTCACGCAGTCCTGTATCGCGCATCTCAAAAACGCCGATCTCATTGGTCGAGCCGAAGCGGTTTTTGACGGCGCGCAGCACGCGGATGCTCTGATAGCGGTCGCCCTCGAAGATCAGCATCGCATCGACCAGATGCTCCATGACCTTCGGGCCGGCGATTGAGCCCTCCTTCGTCACATGACCGACGAGAAAGACCGGTATCTCCTTCGCTTTTGCCGTCTGCATGAACATCGCGGTGCATTCGCGCACCTGCACGACCGAGCCTGCGCCCGAGCTGAGCCCTGCGATATGCATGGTCTGGATCGAGTCGATGATGACGATATCCGGTTCGCTTTGCATGATCGTGTCGCAGACGGATTCGGCGTCATTGACGGTCAGCAGATAGAGATTTTCGGTATCGACGCCGAGACGTCCGGCGCGCAGCTTGATCTGACGGGCAGATTCTTCTCCGGAGACATACAGCACCGAATGATTCTCACCGAGATACTGACAGATTTGCAGCAGCAGCGTACTTTTTCCGATGCCGGGTTCACCGCCGAGCAGGACAACGGAGCCCTTGACAAGTCCGCCGCCGAGCACGCGGTTCAGCTCGGGAATACCCGTATCATAGCGGATATCCTCATTGAGGCTGACCTCTGCGAGCTCACGGATCTGCGCAGTGACATCGACCGGAACGCTGCGTCCGGCGGCTGCGGTGCCGCGTGCAGGGACGCGGATTTCCGGCAGTGCCTCCTCGATTGTATTCCATGCGCCGCAGTTTGTGCATCTGCCGTTCCATTTCGGATATTCGGCGCCGCAGGCGGTGCATTCATAGCGCGTTTTTGCCTTTGCCATAATGACGGGCGATCAGTGCAGCATGGGTGCGATGCAGAAGCCGAGCACCATGACAACCAGTGCCACGATGATGACAACACGCAGCCAGAGCGGCTTATTGGATTTCTTTGTCTGCTGCGGTTTGCGTGCAGCTTCGCGTTTTTCCTGCCTGTTTCTGCCGTTATTCGGTGCGGGCTTTGATGCGTTGTTCAGCGGCTGTTTTGCGCTGCTGTTCGGAATCTGTTTATTTCCTTTGCCGGATGATTTCTTTTTTCCCTTGCTCATGTTAATTGCTCCTTTTCTTTGAGATAACGGTAATTACTTCTATTATAGCATATTATAGCGCAAAAAGCAAGCTGAGAGCAGTATTTTTTATGCTTCGGGTTCCCTTCCGGAGATCTTTAGATCAATGGAGGCGGGCACTGCCCGCTTATAGCACATTATTATGGGAAAAGCAAGCAATGGAGGGAAATAGAAATGAGAAATGAGAAATGAGAAATTGCGGGATCGCCTTGCGGCGATGATTTTGAATATGGAGGAAGGGGTAAGAGAATAATTCCCGAATCAGTCAGAGCACTTACGGCGGGAATACATAAAACAGGATGCGCATTTCGCAGGAAGTAAACCAAATCCTGATATATTGATGTCCCAACTATCTCTTGAAGAGATCTGCTTGTCTTTTTGCCGTGATAC
>CAMHUJ010000159.1 GCA_946188175.1 uncultured Ruminococcus sp. | reverse complement strand
AGAGAATGATTTTCCGGTTGCTGCGGATCATGAACAGCGCAAAATCGACTGCGCTTTCTCCGCGGTAAAGTGTGTTGTCAAAATCAAAAACCTTCGTTTTATTCACCTGCCTGATATCGCATTCGTGTGCCATAATGCAGCGCGCTTACAGCGGCAGCGATACAAAAAATGTATTGTATCCGTTTTCGCTTTCCGCCCAGATTTTTCCGGCATGTTCACGGATGATGCTCTCTGCAATCGACAGCCCGAGCCCATAGCTCTGCCCGTCGTTCCGCGCCTGATCGACACGGTAGAACCGTTTGAAGATGTTTTCGCATTCCTCTTTGGAAAGCGGCGTGCCGAGCCCCGAAATACGCAGGATGCAGCTCGCGGACTGCCGTTTCAGACATACCGTTACCTTGTCGGCTGGATCGCAGTATTTCAGTGCATTATCGAGAATGATCGTTACAACCTGCCGCAGCTTTTCCTTGTCGCCCTCTATGGTGATGCCGTCTTCGATCTCCGCTGCAAGCTCCATATGATTCTCATAGAACAGCGGCTCAAACGGCAGAATGCTGTCATTGATCAGCTTGCTGAAATCCATGCGTTCGCGTTTCATCTGCGTGCGGCTGCTGTCCAGACGCGCAAGCTCCAGCAGGCTCTCGACCAGTTTGCGCATGCGTTTTGCAGTCGAGAGGATATTCTGCGTGAACTGCGCACGGTCTCCTTCGGAATACCCCGTATCTTCGAGCATTTCCGCATTTGTCATGATGACCGTCAGCGGCGTTTTCAGCTCATGCGAGGCGTCCGCGATAAACTGCTTCTGCTCATTCCATGCTTTTTCAACGGGTCTTGTCACCCATTTTGCCAGCAGCAGACTGATTACAAAAAATACCGCATAGCCGCTCAGACCGATCATCACCGCATTCCGGAGCAGCCCGCGCAGCATGGCTTTTTCTCTGGAAATATCCGTGAAAATGATCCGGCTCATGCGGCGCATATCCGATTTCATATACCGCAGATCGTAATCCGGAAGGATGCCGGTCTGCTTTTTGCTTTCGCTGACCTCACGGACAAGCTCTGTCAGCGTTGCCTCATCGGTCAGACCGAAGAAGTCGCTGCCGGATGTGAGAATACTGCCGTCCTCGGTGATATCGACGGTAAAAAACGGCAGGCGGATATTATCCGGCATATTATCCGGCATATTATCCGGCTTTTTGTCCGGCTTGCGCATCGGTTCACCGTCCGGCGGACGGAATGCCATAGAACGCATGGTTTCGATGCTTTCGCGCTCGATATTCTGTTTGGTAAAATGCAGCACGAAGCCGAATATGACAATGAACAGAACCGTGACGATGCTCATGATCACGATGACAAATTTGATTCGCAGACGTTTCAGCATGCTTCATCACACTCCAAATGATATCCGAGCCGCCGGACCGCTTCGATCCGCACATCGGAACCGATGCTTGCGAGCTTTTTGCGCAGGAAGCTGACATATGCCTCCACATGGTTTTCGACCGCATTGGAATCGAAGCCCCAGACCTTCGTCAGCAGCATTTCCTTGGAAACATGGTTCGTACCCGATACCATGAGAATCCGCATGACCTCGAATTCTCTTGCTGAAAGCCGCACGCTGTTCTCATCGCAGATCAGCGATGCGGATTCGAGATCGAGCCGTGTGTTTCCGAAGCGCAGCTCGTTGACCTGCGAGCCCTGCCGCCGCAGCAGTGCATTGACGCAGGCGAGCAGCTCACGCGCGTCAAAGGGCTTGGTCAGGTAGTAATCCGCACCGGCGTTCAGTCCCTCGACCTTATCCTCAATATCGGATTTTGCGGTCAGCATCAGAATCGGCACGGCATTGTGTGCGGCGCGGATATGCTTTGCGACCTGATAGCCGTTCTGCTTCGGCAGCATGATATCCAGAATGATCAGGTCATAGATATTCAGCATCGCATACTGTTCGCCGCTTTCGCCGTCGTAGACCGCCTCGGCTTCAAAGCCTCTGGATTCCAGCATCAGCCGGACCGAATCCGCCAGCACCTTTTCATCTTCAATAATCAGTATTTTCATGATATTTCCTCCGGAGTTCCGGTCAGCCGGAAAGGCTGCGCCGTGTCTTTTACCGCATCCGGCGCATATTTTCCTCTGTTCTTATATTATACACCGAAACGGCGGTCTTGTAAATAGCACTTTGAAATCGGGCGGAGCGTTTATTGCGGAAGGAGGAAGCAGAAGGGAGGAAGGTGAAAGTTAGAAGTAAGGCGCTGCGGTGCGGCTGCGACGCGATTGATAGAAATTAGAAATTAGGAATGAGAAATGAGAAATTGCGGAATCCGCCTTCGGCGGATGATTTGAAAATGGTTCGGCGATTGAAACGACAGGTGCGCGCATTCATAATAATAGTTTTGATCATACTTTTGTAATGACATCGCCGGATGCGAAAAAAGAGGTGCAAACCGTTCGGGTCTGCACCTCTGTGTTCTTTGCGGTTTATGCGCCGATCTTGCGGAATTTTTCGTAGCGGTGATCGAGCAGTTCTTCATTTGTCAGCCCGCTCAGCTTTGCGATCTCATCCAGCAGGATCGTTTTCAGTGCCGAGCAGATTTCGCGGTCGGTCTTGCCCGCCTCGGGGATGACCTTCTCGACGACATCGAAGCTCAGCAGATCGTAGGAGGTCAGGCGCAGATGCGCTGCCGCCTCCGGTGCCTTGGACGAATCCTTCCAGAGGATGCTTGCGCAGCCCTCCGGCGAAATGACAGAATATACGGCGTTTTCGAGCATGATTGCCGTATCGCAGACGCCGAGCGCCAGTGCGCCGCCGCTGCCGCCTTCGCCGACGACAACCGAGATCACCGGTGTTTTCAGTCCCATCATTTCATAAAGATTTTCGGCGATCGCCAGACCCTGACCGCGCTTTTCGGCACCGATGCCGCAGTATGCGCCGGAGCTGCCGATGAAGCAGATCACAGGGCGGTGGAATTTTTCGGCTTCCTTCATCAGACGGAGTGCCTTGCGGTAGCCCTCCGGCTCCGGACAGCCGAAATGCCGCTTCATGCGGTCCTCAATCGTATCACCGCGCTCCATTGCGATCACTGTAACCGGAATATGATTGATATAGCCGATGCCGCCGACGATTGCCGGATCGTCGCCGTAGCGGCGGTCACCGTGCAGCTCGACGAAATCGTCTACCATATGCTCGATATAATAAGAACCCATCGGACGCTTGCCGTTTCGTGCAGCCTGCACGCGCTCATAGGCTGTTTTTGTCTCAGACATGCGGAGTCCCTGCCTTTCATTTTTCGTTAAGTTGTTTCGCAGTATGCCCATATCAGAAAGCCGGTGAATGCTGCCGAGAGCAGCAGAAACAGAACAAACAGGACATAACCGAAGATGCCTACCTTCCGCTGGTCACCGCGTTCTCTTGCTTCATACCGTTTGCGGATTTCATCCGCCGGAACCGCATCCGGATTCAATGTGTAGAGTGCATTCAGTTCGCGGCAGATATATGCCTGCTCCGGATATTTGACGGCAAATTCCCTTGCATAATCAATATCCGATGCGATCCGCTTCTTCACGGATGCATTGTTGACCGCCTGTGCCGACAGTGCAAATGCACGGTTGACGGCAAAGATGCCGAGTGCAAACAGACCGTAATCGGATAAGCTGTTCTGTTCGCTGTCGAGCAGTGCATAATCAGTCCCATGCCGATCACGACGGCGATGATAGGTGTGATCTCCAGACAGTCTGCGGCGAACGATTCGTGATATGCGATATACGGGAAATCATATCCGCCGGCATTGCCGGAACGACGGACTGCGCCGGGATGCGATGCACCGAAGCAGATGCGCCTGCGTTCGTGAAAGGAACTGTTCTTTTTCATCGCGGCGTTCCGGGGGATCAGCGCGGGCTGTGCAGCTTCAGGAGCTTGGAGAGCGTATAGGTCATGCGCGGACGCTCCTCGATGATATCGACAAAGCCGTGCTCCAGCTGGAATTCTGCACGCTGGAAGCCTGCGGGCAGCTTTTCGCCGGTCGTCTGCTCGATGACGCGCTGTCCTGCAAAGCCGATCAGTGCCTTCGGCTCCGCAATGATGATATCGCCCTGCATCGCAAAGCTGGCGGTGATGCCGCCCGTTGTCGGGTCGGTCAGGACGGCGATATAGAGCAGACCGGCGTCCGAATGCCGCTTGACGGCACCGGAGACCTTCGCCATCTGCATGAGGGAGAAGATGCCCTCCTGCATTCTCGCGCCGCCGGATGTGATGAAGCCGATGACCGGCAGTCTGAGCGCAGTTGCCTTTTCAAAGATCCGCGTGATCTTCTCGCCGACGACGGTTCCCATGCTGCCCATCATGAATGCGGAATCCATAATGAACAGGGCGCAGTCCGAGCCGTCGATTTTTGCGGTGCCGCAGACAACGCCCTCTGCAAGTCCGCTTGCCTTTTCCGCTTTGTCGAGCTTCTCCTTATAATCCGGAAAGTCGATTGGATTCTTGGATTTCAGCTTGCGGTCGATTTCCTGAAAGCTGCCCTTATCGACCGTTTCATCCAGCCGTTCTACGGCGCGCATACGGAAATATGCGCCGCATTCCGGACAGATGCAGTGGTTCGCAAGATATTTGTCATACGGAATTTCCGCATTGCATTTTTTGCAGATACGCGGCGGCTGTTCGACATTGCCCGTAATGGTATTGAGAATCGTTTTCAGCGTACTCATACCTCTGCCTCCTCCTGCGGTTTGATCACAAATGAAAACTCGGCGCTGACGCAGCGCTTGCCATCCACAAAGCCTTCACCCTTTGCCCAGTAGAAGGGACCGCGGTTCTTGATGATCTCACATTTCGTTTCAAAGACGTCGCCCGGCACGACCGGATGACGGAATTTGACCTTGTCAAGTCCGGTAAACAGCGTCAGCGGCTGGGAGCCGTCCGGCTGCTTCGCCATGCAGACGCAGACCGACTGCGCCATGATCTCGCAGAGGATCACACCCGGCACGACCGGATGTCCCGGAAAATGTCCGTCTAAGAACCATTCCTCTCCTGTGATTTTCTTCTTTCCGTGCGCGGCACCGTCGATCAGCTCTGCTTCGTCGAGCAGCAGCATACTGTTCCGGTGCGGCAGCAGCTCCATGAGTTCTGTCCGGTTCATGCGTATTCCTCCGTTTTCGGTCAGACCGCGAAAATGACAGTCAGATCAGATTTTTGCAAGT
>CAMHUJ010000158.1 GCA_946188175.1 uncultured Ruminococcus sp. | reverse complement strand
CATCTACATCGGCCACCAGGTCATGTACACGCCAGAGCAGATCGAGGAAAAGCTCCTCGGCAATACCTGCGGACCGCGTCCGACGTCCTGCGCCGATCAGCTTGCAAGGGCTGTCCGTCAGGCATACGAAGAGGCAAACGCCTGAAACCGAATACCGCACTGCCGGACCCTGCTTCCGAATCGGACAGGGTCCGCCGGTGCATATAGAGAAAAATATCAGGCGATTGTGAAAGCCGGTTGCGCACATCCATAATTAAAGTTTGCAGGTTTCCAAAGGGCGGCGCCCTTTGGTTGCGCATCGTAATGCGCGAAACACCCTTTGCGTATCAAGCGCCTGCGGGCTTGGTGTGCTTTCGGTCAGCTAGCTGACCTATAGAGAAGCACCCATTCCGTAATCGCGTCCGCGAAGCGGATACTTCTTTTTCATCAAAAATGAGGAAGCGCACATTTTTGCAGCATCATAAAAATCAAGCATCCAGGTGCGTTTTATCAGTTTTGCGATCACTTATATAAATTTTTGTCAGGAGGGAAGCATATGTCAGAACCGCAGTTTGAACAGATAAAACTTGAGAATCAGCTTTGTTTTCCGCTGTATGCCTGTTCGCGCGAGGTCATCAAGCGATACCGCCCGTTCCTCGATGAGATCGGACTGACCTACACGCAGTATGTGGCGATGATCGTCTTCTGGGAAGAGGATTCGATCTCTGTCAAGGATCTCGGGCGGCGGCTCTATCTCGATTCGGGCACACTGACGCCCGTACTGAAAAGTCTTGAGCAGAAGGGCTATATCACGCGGCGGCGCAGCACCGAGGATGAGCGCGTCCTGATCGCCGCACTGACGCCGGAGGGCAGAGCGCTCGAGCACGCAGCCGCCGGAATCCCGCAGCAGATCTGCGGCTGTCTGCGGATGCAGCCGGAGGATGTCCGCCAGCTTCGCAGACTGCTCAGTCAGCTGCTCTCCGCAATCGAACCGGAAAACGAAAGGAAGTGACTCTGCATGACAACCCAGCAGCTAACCTATGTGATCGCCGTTGCGGAATGCCAGAGCATCTCCAAGGCTGCAGAAAAACTCTACGTAACGCAGCCCTCACTCAGCCAGTATATCCACAGCATCGAAAAGCAGCTCGGCATGAAGCTCTTTGACCGTTCGCTGACGCCGATTCAGCTGACCGATGCCGGCAGGCTCTATGTCGAATGGGCACGCAAAATCCTCGCCATGGAAGAGAGCATGAACAATGCCATGTCCGATTTAATGGGACTGGAGACCGGCTCCGTCCGCATCGGTGCATCGCCGTTCCGCGTGCGCTGTCTGCTCGCACGGAGCATCGCCTCGTTCCATGCAAAATACCCGTGCATCCACCTGACGATTCAGGAGGCGGATATGAAGCAGCTGCGCGACAGTCTCACCGCCGGTGAAATTGATTTTGCAATCGGCACGGGCGAATTTGAGGAGAAGCAGTTTCATGTGGAATCGCTCGCGGATGAGCGTTTATATCTCGCGGTCTCCCCTGCCCACCCGATCACTGCCTCGCTGCCGGAGCCGCTCTCTGCCGATGATATCATTCACAGCACAGGCCGTTATCTCCGCCAGCAGCCGCTCGATCTGACGGTCGTGCAGAAGGAGCCGTTCGTCGCGGCGAATGCCGGAGAATATGACCTTGATACAGTCAAGCGCGTCTGCCGCAAGTGCGGGTTCGAGCCGAATATCGCCTATACGGTTCAGACGATCGAGACGGTCTTTTCATTTGTCTGCTCGAATATGGGCATTGCGCTGCTGCCGGATTCGCTGATCTATTACGGCAATTTCCGCAATCATCCGTTTTATTATTCTCTGCCGGATCATCTCGCATTATCGCAGATTTCGCTGATCTCGCGCAAGAATGCATTTCTGCCCAGAGCATCGACCGAATATGCGCTGCTGCTGAAGCAGCTTGTCGATGTCGGCACATGGCGCATGGGCTCGAATTTCCCGTCGGGCGGCATGAATCTGCCGTAACGTCCTGCGCAATATATTCCAAATCCGCAAGGTGATTGTAAAAGCGCATTGCTCGCATCCATAATAAAAGTTTGCAGGTTTCTAAAGGGCGGCGCCCTTTGGTCGCGCATCGCAATGCGCGAAACTCCCTGCGGCAGGAGCTCCGCAGGGGTGAATCCGATAAAACGATCCGGTGGATCGTTTTATCGGAGAGGGGCGCCCTGCGATAGAGGGCGCTCCTAAGTGAATTGCGCAGCAATTCACAAATTGCCGCAGTTGCTTTCGTTGTTGACAATGCAAGGGGCGGAGTCTATTGCCGTCCACAGTTTGCGCAGAGAGCGAAACGCCCTTCGCGTATCAAACGTCTGCGGGCTTGGCTGCTTATAAGAGAAGCAACCATTCCGTAATCGCATCCGCGCAGCGGATCCCTCTTTTCATTCAAAAAGCGGAGATACTTACTCTTTAGCAGAGCCACTAAAAGTCACGTATCTATGCTTATTTTACGAGCTTTGCAATCACCTTTTCCAAATCTGTATAAAGGAGCTGAATCAATGATTCCGGAAACACTCCGTCAGCAGATCGCCGAACAAACGCTGCATTCCTGCGGCAGCGGCATCCGCTGGCATTCGATACTCAGTCAGCCGAAGCTCACGGTCGGGATGATCGGCGGCTCGGTGACACAGGGCTATTCCGCCGCGGGATTTTCAGCGCATGCCTATCCTGCACTGTTTGCGGAAGGACTCCGCTCGCTCGGATATGAAACGGACTGTCATGTCTGCGCAGAGGCCGGCATGGGCTCAATGGAGGGCAATCTGCTCGCAGATACGCAGATTCTCGCATATAATCCCGATCTTGTGGTCCTTGAATTTGCGATCAATGAGACCACGCTCCGCCCGAGCGTCATGGCATTTGAAAGTCTGCTGCGCAAGCTGCTCTGTCAGCCGGAGCCGCCGGTTGTCTGCCTGCTTCTGATCCGCAGCGCAAACGATTATTCCTGCGAGAGCTTCATGCTGCCGATCGCAGCGCATTACGGGCTCCCCTGCGTTCGGCTGCGAACGGGGCTGAATCCTGCACTGGAGCGCGGCGATCTGCAATGGGCGGATTACGGCGACAATGAGAGCCACCCGACCGACGACGGACAGCGTCTGCTTGCGGACTGTCTGCTGCATCTGATCCGGACAGCGCGCAATCTGCCGGATGAACCGACAAAGCCGGTGCCGGAGCCGTGGCTTGATGCGCCGTTCCAGAAGATGCAGTATGTGCTGCCGTCGGCGGATCTGCCGTATGTGAAAACCGATGCGGAGATCGTGCCGCGGCGGAATGCATCGTTCCCGTCGGCATGGCTGCTGCATCCGAAATCCGGCGGCATGCAGATCGAGACGGAATGCGAAACGCTGCTGCTGTTTTATGAGACGCATCATCTGCCGGAATACGGTGCCTGCCGCATTACGGCAGACGGCGAGCCGATGAATCCGCCGGTGCTGCACAGCAACTCGATCTACGGCTGGGGCAATGCACGGTTTGTTGTCGCGGTGCCGCCGGATAAGTGCCGGATGCATACCGTCACACTCGAGCCGACCGAAGGCAATTTTTATCTCCTCGGCTTCGGGCTCGTGAAATAATTTTTCAAAAAAGCCGTAACCTTTTGCATGATTTGCGGTCTTAATAAGTAAGGACATGCCGCGTCACAGACAGAATAATCCGAAGCCCTGAAAATTATGCCGGAAGGAGTGGAACCGTATGAAAAAACATCGCATCATCTCCCTGCTGTCAGCCGCCTCGCTGCTCTGCATGACGCCGCTGCCTGTCAGTGCAGAAACCGTCATGCAAAACGGCAGCGCAGTCTCTCAGGACGCAGAAAACACCGTATCTGCTGACGAATCCGAACTGTCCGTCCGTGCTGCACAGCCTTCCGCAGATGATTATTCCGGCAGAATCGGCGACGATATCACATGGGAACTGAAAGACGGCGTCCTGACGCTGACCGGCACCGGCGCAACCTATTCCTATCCGAAGCGCGCTGCGTCACCGATTCGGATCAGCTACAAAAAGCTCATCATCAGCGAGGGCATCACCGAGCTCGGCGACAATATTTTACCTACGACAGGCATCGAAACAGAGGCACCTGTCTTTCCCGATTCGCTGAAACGCATCGGCAGCAACAACTTTGCAAATAATTATTTCACGCAGATCACGCTGCCGCCGCATCTGGAATCTATCGGCGAAGCCGCGTTTCAGCATTCTGACCGCGTCACAGAACTGGTTATTCCGGATTCCGTCAATGAGATCGGCAGTAATGCCTTTTCCGGCTGTATGGTGCTCAAACAGATCACGCTGCCCGAGCGCAACATCCGCTTCGGCACCAGTGTCTTTTGCGACTGCCGGAGACTGCAAGCGGCAAATCTGCCGGATGCCGTGACAGAGATTCCGAACTATATGTTCTATAACTGCCGCTCGCTGCAATCCGTGCATATTCCTGCAAGCTGCAAGAAGATCGGGCAGTACGCCTTCTCGAAAACCATTCTGTCGGAGGTCGAAATTCCGGCATCCGTTGAAACGATCGCCTTCCGCGCGTTTGCAGAATGCAGATATCTCAGGCAGATCACGATGCAGGAGGGCGTCGAATCGCTCGGCGAGGAGTGCTTTGAAAAATGCGCCGCACAGGAAATCCGTGTACCGGAATCGGTGACATACATCGGCAAAAACTGCTTCTCGGATACGGCAGTCCGGACGCTGACACTCCCGACGAACAAGGAGCTGTTTGTCGAGGAGGATGCACTGCCGGAGAACTGGCTGAAAACGCAGACCGGCTTTCTCATCCTCGGCGACGGCATCCTCTATCAGTACCGCGATCAGGCAGAGCCTGTGGAATTTGACTCCTCAGACCGGTATGCCACATCCGGCAGAATGGGCGACGATATCACATGGAAATACGAGAATAATACGCTGTACCTGACCGGCACGGGCGCGACCTATTCTTATGAGGGCATGTACAATCCGCCCGCTTATATCAGTCTGATTGTTGACAAAATCGTGATTGGCGAAGGCATCACGGAAATAGGCGACTGTGCTTTTTTTGGTTTTTACGGAACGAGCCAGGGTTACACAGTGAAAACGGTTATATTTCCGGATTCACTGCGCCGGATCGGCAAATACAATTTTTACTGCGGAAATGCATTGCAGCAGCTCACACTGCCGCCGCATCTGGAATCCATCGGTGAAAGTGCTTTCTATTCTTCCGCCCTGACA
>CAMHUJ010000157.1 GCA_946188175.1 uncultured Ruminococcus sp. | reverse complement strand
AAGAATATGAAAAAAGCACTGACGGACGCGCAGGATGCACTGCGGCGGCATCATTTCAGCGGGCATTATACGCCCGAACCGAATCTGCATCTGACACTGCGCTTTCTCGGCGAATATCACGATCCGGATGCAGTTCTGGAAGCTATGGAATCCGTCCCGCTTGCGCCGTGCAGTCTGACGCTGAACGGGTATATCGGCAATTTCGGTGATCTGCTCTGGGCTGGCGCGGAGCCGTGTCCGGCGCTTGAAAAGTATGTGAAGCAGCTGCGGCATGCGCTCGCGGAACGCGGTATCCCGTTTGACCGGACAAAGTTTTATCCGCATATCACGCTGCTGCGGAATGCAAAAAGCAGTCAGGCGTTTTCGGATATTATGATTCAAAAGGAAAGCATGACCGTACAGCGTATCTCGCTGATGCGCTCGGATTTCGGAAAGCACGGCGCACAGTATACCGAGATTGAAGCGGTCGGATATGAACCGGAAGGGCATTCCTTCTGACGGCGCATCGGGGGTGATCGAATGTGTATGCGGTTTTATGTGGAACCGGCGGTGTTCCGCCCGTATATTGACCGTGCGAAACGGCTGCCGCTTGCCGATCAGATCATCGTATCACTCGGCAAGCCGCTGACGATGAGCGGTGAGCTGTATCCGACCGATGTGGCGGCTGTTCTCGCACCGGACAAAAGCGGCGGCATCGGTGCGTTTCCGATGCTCTGGGGATTTACCGTGCCGGAGACCGGTGCGCCGGTTGTCAACTGCCGTCTGGAATCCGCGGATTATAAGCCGCTCTGGAAGGATTCGTGGTATCGGCGGCGCTGCGTGATTCCGGTATCGTGGTATTACGAATGGGAGCATTTCGCATCGCCGGATGGCAAACGGCGCATGACCGGTGCAAAATATGCGGTGCAGCCGGAGGGCGCCGATGTGACATGGCTTGCCGGACTGTACCGGTTTGAAACGCACGGCGGCATACAGGTGCCGGTGTTTGCGGTCATTACCAGACCGGCGGATGAGAATGTCAGCGCGCTGCATGACCGGATGCCGCTGATTCTCGATAGGGAATGCATTGCGGATTGGATTCGTCCGGACGGCAATCCGAACGAAATTGCGAAGAAAGCGTCGGTTCATATGATGACGGAGAAGGTGCTGCGATGAAGCTGTTTCACCGGAAAAAAGAGACGCTGCCGATACCTGCGCCCTTTACGGCGGCGGATATAAAAACCGAGGCGAGTATCTGCACCGGCGAGCGGATGATCGGGTTCTATGACCGGAAGACGCATCGTCTGCGCTATGCGGAGCTTGTGCGCTCGGAGCAGGATATTTACGATTTTTATGCGCGATACGGCGTTTCGCCGGAGCATATCGGATAACGGAGGAACTATTATGGAAATCAATCTGCTGAATGATCTGTTTATGTGTCCCGTCTATTGCGACGGCGATCCCTGCGGTGCGGACGGTCTGCCGCTGCCGCCGGAGCAGCCGGATGAAGCGCTGCATTATACGGTGCATGCCGCACAGATGCAGGCTGCCGGTTCTGCGCTGGTCTGTCTGGATGAGATGCCTGCCGCGTTTGCGCCTGCAACGGAAGCATCCGGCGGCATGATGCATCTGCGGAAGATCACCGCACCGGACGGCAGGGATTTTATCCCGCTGTTTCTGGAATATCGGGCGATGACAGACATGTTCGGCGACAAAATTCACATCGGCATCGTCAGCTTTGCGGATGTGCGGCAGCGCTGCATTGAGGAAAGCGATATTGCCGGTATTGTGATTGCACCGGGCAGCCTGAACAAGATTTTCACGCGCGAAATGCTGATGCAGGAACACTGACTGCACGCAGAATCACGGACGGGAGGTGCGCATGATGCCGGTGTATGCCGCAATCGACCTGAAATCATTTTACGCATCGGCGGAGTGCGTCGAACGGGGACTTGATCCGCTCAATACGAATCTGGTCGTCGCCGATCTGAGCCGCACTGAGAAAACGATCTGCCTTGCGGTCTCACCGTCCCTGAAGGCGATCGGCGTCCCGGGCAGACCGCGGCTTTTCGAGGTCGTGCAGAAGGTCGCGCAGGCGAATGAACGCCGCCGTCAGCATGCGCAGCACCGGCAGTTTACCGGCAAATCCTACTATGCGGATGAACTCGCGCGGAATCCTTCGCTGGCAATCGACTATGTTGTCGCGCCGCCGCAGATGCGCCGCTATATGCAGGTCAGCGCGATGATCTACAAGACCTATCTGAAATACATCGCGCCGGAGGATATCCATGTCTATTCGATTGACGAGGTGTTCATCGACGTGACAAATTATCTGGAGACCTACGGCTGTTCGGCGCATGATCTTGTGATGCGGATGATACGCGATGTGCTGCAAATCTCCGGCATTACCGCGACGGCGGGCATCGGCACGAATCTGTATCTCGCAAAGGTCGCAATGGATATCACGGCAAAGAAAATGCCGCCCGACAAGGACGGCGTGCGCATTGCGGCGCTCGATGAAATGTCCTACCGGAAGCAGCTCTGGTCACATACGCCGATCACGGATTTCTGGCAGATCGGCGGCGGAATTGCCCGACGGCTCGAAGCCATGCACATCTATAATATGGGGCAGCTTGCGCGCTGCTCGGCGTATAACGAAAATGCACTGTACAGGGCGTTCGGCGTCAAAGCGGAGCTGCTGATCGACCACGCATGGGGCTGGGAGCCGTGCACCATGGCGGCGATCAAGGCGTACCGTCCGGTCAATCACAGCCTCTCGCAGGGGCAGGTGCTCTCGACGCCCTATACGGCGGAAAAGGCGCGATTGATCGTGCGCGAAATGACTGATCTGCTTGTGCTGGATCTGGTGCGCAAGGGCGTTGCCGCGGATCAGATCGTGCTGCATATCGGCTACGATCATACCGGCATTCCGGACGGTTATTCCGGTACACTGACGCGGAATCATTACGGCAAAACCGTCCCGAAACCGGCGCACGGTTCCGTCAGTCTCGGCAGGCATACGGCATCGGCGAAGATCATTCTTGCGGCGGTGATGCAGCTCTATGACCGCATCATTGACAGCGATCTGTATGTCCGGCGGCTGAATGTCACGGCGAACCATGTGACCGCAGAGGAAACTGTATGCGCGGATGACGAACCGGTGCAGTATGGGCTTTTCGATGATGTCGAGGTGCTCGAACGCAAACGTGAACAGGAAAAAATCACGCTTGCAAAAGAGCGGAAACTGCTGGAGGCAGTGATCGCATTAAAAAGCAGATACGGGAAAAACGCCGTGCTCAAGGGCATGAATTTTCAGGAGGGTGCGACTGCCCGTGAACGGAACGGGCAGGTCGGCGGACATAAGGCGTGAGGTGAAAATATGTGGTTTTATACGGATGTGACACGGGAGGAATTTGAACGGGTCAAAGATCATATTCAGGAGATTATGACCGGATTCGGTGCAAGTGTATCTGATCTCACGCTTTCCTGTCAGCAGAAAACGACAACGGTTTCTGCGAACGGAACAGACACTTGCGTATCGAAGCGTCCTTTATTCTGCTTTCGGAATGTGTATTATCGTGTAGATGAGGTTCTGTATCCGGCAAAGCCGTTTGTTGTGATTGAATTCGGATGCAGGGAAGATGTCCTGCGCGGTACCATGGAGGACGCCGAGCCGTTTCCGTATGATCTCTCTGATGCGGAATTGGCGAACGAAGTGAAATATTCGCTTGGCATTGTGCCTTATCTTGAATGATAAGAAACGGAGTACGGTTATGGACGATTTTTCCGATATTATCAACCTGCCGCATCATGTCTCCAAAACGCGCAGACAGATGCCGCTTGCCGACCGTGCGGTGCAGTTTTCGGCGTTCGCCGCGCTGACCGGCTATGACGAGGAGATCGGCGAAACGGCGCGTCTGACCGATGTGCGCGCGGAAATGGCAGAGGATGATCTTGCTGCGCTGGATGCGGCGTTTCAGCGGCTGCTGGATTCGGAGGCAGCGCATCCGACCGTCACACTGACCTGTTTTCAGCCGGATGCGCGCAAGGCAGGCGGCAGATATGTGAACTATACGGGTGCGTTCCGGCATTATGATGCGGCGGAGCATATGCTGATTTTCACAGACGGTATGCGGATTCCGGTGCAGTCCGTATGCATGCTGATGCTGCATGACGGGACGGACGGGAATACAGAAAAAACGGCAGAGCAGCGGTGATCGCATGCATCTGCCGTTTTTGTATTCTGATTTCGGCTGCCGTCAGGACAGCGCGCGGAAGAAGGCAAGCTCCGCACGGTTTGCAGCGGCGGCATGCGCATCCCTAATATTGCAGTGGAAGACATGTCCGAGCGGATTCTGCGCATCGCCCCAGATTTTGCACTGATACCGGACGCCGCTGCGTTCCAGTGCGGGAATCAGTGTCTCCGGCTGCGCAGCATTGAAATCGCCGCGCGCCGACATCAGATAGCAGGGCGGAAAAGCTGCAGTGATATGCTTCGGGATATCGAGCAGAGCAAGCGCTGCATCGGGATTCTCCTTCGGCAGCAGATCGCGCATGATATTCTTTTTGCCTTCCATGGAATATAATCCGCAGTTTAAGGCGATGCCGCAAAGCCGCAGACCTTCCGGCGGCTTCACGGGGAATTTTGCGGCATAATCCGGATTTGTCAGCAGCAGCGCAAATGCCGCAGTGCCGGTCGCGCCGGATGAATCCCCGATGCCGAAGATATGCTTTGTGTCCAAGCCGTATTCAGCCGCATGCTGCATGACAAATGCATAGACGGCGGCGATATCCGCAAAGGCAGCCGGAAAACGGTGCTCCGGCGCAAGGCGGTAGGTCGGATTCACGACCGCAAAGCCCTGCTGCGCAAGAGACATGCAGTAGAAGCGGTAGGTTTCCTTCGTGCCGTAGACCCAGCCGCCGCCGTGAAAATTGACGATCACGGGCAGTCTGCCGGACGCCTGCTTCGGGCGGTAAAGATCGAGAATCTTCCATATGCGGTCGCTGCCGTAGGGCAAATTCAGTATCGTTTCAAGATCATCCGGAACCTTCAGTCCGGCATCGCGCTTTGCATCGGATTTCGTACACATCCGACGGAACAGAAAAGTCTGCAAGGACATCGGCAAACCTCATTTCAAAGATTTTCGCTGAGCTGCTCAAATGTAATGCCGTACTGCTGCGCGATCACGCGGGCGTAACTCTTGCCGTCGGGCTTCCGGCGGCTGATTTTGTATTTCTGTGCGGCGTCATTT
>CAMHUJ010000156.1 GCA_946188175.1 uncultured Ruminococcus sp. | reverse complement strand
GTTCCGCGTATGGCATATGTCAATAAAATGGATATCATGGGCGCTGATTTCTATCGCGTCGTTGATATGATGAAGGATCGTCTCAAGTGTAATGCTGTTCCGATCCAGCTCCCGATCGGCTCTGAAAGCGATTTCAAGGGCCTGATCGACCTGCTGGAGATGAAGGCATACATCTATGCTGAGGACGACCGCCTCGGTCAGCACATCTCTGTCGAGGATATTCCTGCCGATATGCAGGAGAAGGCGGAGGAATACCGCCTTGAAATGATCGAGCACATCGTCGAGACCGACGAGGAGCTCATGGAGAAGTACCTCAATGAGGAGGAGCTCACGATTGAAGAGCTCAAGCGCGGTATCCGCAAGGGCACCATTGCAAACACGATCGTTCCGGTCGTCTGCGGTACTTCCTACAAGAATAAGGGCGTTCAGAAGCTGCTCGACGCTATCGTTGATTACATGCCTTCTCCGCTCGATGTTCCGGCAATCACCGGCATCAACCCGAAAACCGATGAGGAGGAAGAGCGTCCTTCCGATGACAACGCACCGTTTGCGGCTCTTGCATTCAAGATCGCAACCGACCCGTTCGTCGGCAAGCTCTGCTTCTTCCGTGTCTATTCCGGTAAGATCGAAAAGGGTACTTCTGTCCTGAACTCCTGCAAGAACCAGAATGAGCGTATGGGCAGAATCCTTCAGATGCACTCCAACCACAGAAAGGATATCGACGTCGTCTACGCAGGCGATATCGCTGCTGTCATCGGTGTCAAGAACACTACGACCGGTGATACCCTCTGCGATGAGAACCACCCGATCATCCTCGAGTCCATGGAGTTCCCGGATCCGGTTATCAACCTCGCAATCGAGCCCAAGACCAAGGCCGGTCAGGAGAAAATGGGCATCGCCCTCTCCAAGCTGGCTGAAGAAGATCCGACCTTCCGTACATGGACTGATACCGAAACCGGTCAGACCATTATCGCAGGTATGGGTGAGCTCCACCTGGAGATCATCGTTGACCGTCTGATGCGTGAGTTCAAGGTCGAAGCAAATGTCGGCGCTCCGCAGGTTTCCTACAAGGAGACGATCCGCAAGACCGTCAACGAGGATTACAAGCACAAGAAGCAGACGGGCGGTACCGGTCAGTACGGTCACGTTAAGATCACCGTCGAGCCGAATGAGCCGGGCAAGGGCTACGAGTTCATCAACAACATCGTCGGCGGCGCAATCCCGAAGGAGTATATTCCGGCAGTCGATGCAGGTATCAGATCTGCAATGCAGTCCGGTACTGTTGCGGGCTATCAGGTCGTCGATGTCAAGGTCACCCTCTATGACGGTTCTTACCACGAGGTTGACTCCTCTGAAATGGCGTTCAAGATCGCCGGTTCCATGGCGTTCAAGAGCGCAATGCGCAAGGCAGATCCGGTTCTGCTCGAGCCGCTCATGAAGGTTTCCGTCTTCGTACCGGAGCAGTACATGGGCGATGTCTTCGGCGATCTCAACGGCCGCCGCGGACAGATTCAGGGACAGGAAGTCCACAACGGCGTTGCACAGATCGACGCTCTCGTTCCGCTGAGCAATATGTTCGGCTACGCAAGCGATCTCCGTTCCCGTTCTCAGGGCCGCGGCAACTACACCATGGAGCCGCACAGCTTTGCTGAAGTTCCGAAGAGCATCGCGGACAAGATCAAGAGCGAGCGCGGTCACAGCGACGAAGACTGATTTTCTTTCGGCTGATTTGTTTCCGGATTCCCGTCAAAGCGGCGGAATCCGGACGCAAAATCATCCGAATATGTGCCGAATTCAGAAAAATCACTGCCGGATTGAATTTTTTTCCAAAAAGGCTTGCATTTTTTTCTGAAATCTGGTACAATATAAGGTGTCAGGTCTTTGTCGTATCTTAGATGATGACCGAACCTTATTTTATTCCAAAATTCTTTTTAGGAGGAGATTCCAATGGCAAAGGAACATTTTGAACGTACAAAACCCCATGTCAACATTGGTACGATCGGCCACGTTGACCACGGCAAGACCACTCTGACTGCTGCGATTACCAAGACGCTGGCAATGAAGGGTCAGGCAAAGTTTGAGGACTATTCCATGATCGATAAGGCTCCGGAGGAGCGCGCACGTGGAATCACAATCAACACCGCTCACGTTGAGTACGAGACTGACAAGCGTCACTATGCTCACGTTGACTGCCCGGGTCACGCTGACTATATCAAGAACATGATCACCGGTGCTGCACAGATGGACGGCGCAATCCTGGTTGTTGCTGCTTCCGACGGCCCGATGGCTCAGACCAAGGAGCACATCCTGCTCGCTCGTCAGGTTGGCGTGCCGGCAATCGTTGTGTTCATGAACAAGACTGACCTCGTTGATGACGAGGAGCTGATCGATCTCGTTGAGATGGATATCCGCGACACCCTGAGCTCCTACGAGTTCCCTGGCGATGAAATTCCGATCATCAAGGGTTCTGCTTTCCAGGCTCTCGATTCCAAGTCCACCGATATCAATGATCCGGTTTACGCACCGATCCTCGAGCTCATGGACGCTGTTGATTCTTACATTCCGACTCCGGACCGTAAGGCAGATCAGCCGTTCCTGATGCCGGTTGAGGACACCATGACCATTTCCGGCCGTGGTACTGTTGCTACCGGTCGTGTTGAGCGTGGTCAGGTCAAGGTCGGCGAGACTGTTGAGATCGTCGGTCTGAAGGACGAGAAGACCTCTACGGTTGTTACCGGTCTGGAAATGTTCCGCAAGACTCTGGATTATGCAGAGGCTGGCGATAACATCGGTGCTCTGCTCCGTGGTATCGCACGTAAGGACATCGAAAGAGGTCAGGTTCTGTGCAAGCCGGGTTCCATTCACCCGCACACCAAGTTCAAGGGTCAGGTTTACGTTCTGAAGAAGGAAGAAGGCGGTCGTCATAAGCCGTTCTTCAACAACTACAGACCGCAGTTCTATTTCCGTACAACTGACGTTACCGGTATCATCACGCTGCCGGACGGCGTTCAGATGTGCAACCCTGGCGATAACATCGAGATCGGCGTTGAGCTCATCACCCCGATCGCTATTGAGCAGGGTCTCCGCTTCGCTATCCGTGAGGGCGGTAAGACTGTCGGTTCCGGCGTTGTTACCACCATTGATGAGTAATATCTGAAATGCAAAAGAGCTGAATCCGTTTGGTTCAGCTCTTTTTGTATGCGTGGATAAAATGAGCCCGTACAGCGGAGAACTGTACGGGCTTTGTGATTATTTGAAGATTTTGCTCCAGTCGGCTTTGTTGCCTGCCATTTCGGTAACGTAATATTCGAGGATACCCTGCGGATCGGTCGCGTCGATCTTGCTGTTCTGCGAGGCATCTGCTGCCAGCTTTGCAGCCTGCACATGCTTCGTTTTGGTCACTTCCTCAAGCTCTTTGTCCGTCAGCCTGCGGTCGGCAACCTCCTCCTCGGTATAGAGGATCAGCGCAGCCTGCGCATCCTCAATCGAGACGGAGCCGTCGCAGTTGACGTCGCCGCGCGTGTAAACCGAGAAGGTGATCGGCTGAATCGCAAATTCCTTGCCGAGCTCAAGCTGATGCTTTGAATCGGAGATTGCGAGGTCCTCCTCGATAAATCCGGCTTTGTTCGTGATAACCTTTTCGCTGACATAAGCGTGATAATCTCCGGCGGTCAGCCCCTTCGGCAGACGGTAATCAAAGCTCAGGAATGAGCTCTTCTGATCGCGGACAACACCGTTTGCATGGAATTCACCGGCAATCTGCGTTTCCGGACCTGCCCAGAGAATGATGTTCGTATCATCATCCAAGGTAGATTTCTGTGTGTACATATGGGTGCTGTGCTTCTCGAAAAATGCATCGCGGACATTGCCGTCGGAATCCAGCTCGCCGCCTGCATCCTTCGTAAAATCGCCGTTTTCAATGATAACGGGCGCATCACTTTTCAGAATCATGCGGATTTCTGCAAGCGCAGAATAATTGTCAATATACAGTCCGCCGTGTACAACCTGATCGCCGTCTTTCAGCTCGTCGGTTGTGAAGGCTGTTTTATCTGCCGCAAAGCGGAAGGTCATCAGGTCTGCCGCAGATGCAGGCTGTGTCAGGAGACCTGCTGCCATGACTGCGGTGCTGAGCATTGCGATTGTTTTTTTCATATTTCCGGTTCCTTTCACGTAGATTGGATCAAAGGGGGGATTCGATGCCGCGAAATCCGAAGCGCCGTGTTGTCGTGCAATACGGCAGTATTCCGCTGGAACGCCTGCTGGATTCAGCAGAGCCGGCTGCCTGCTGCGATGCTGTCATCCGCGATGAGCAGCGTGATCTTGCCGTCCGCGCCCTCGGCGGAGCAGATCATGCCGCAGCTCTCCAGTCCGCAGAGCTTGACGGGCTTGAGATTGACCACGCAGAAGACCTTTTTGCCGACTAAATCCTCCGGCTCATACCATTTTGCAATGCCGGAGAGCACCTGCCGCTCGGCGATGCCGTCAAACAGCTTGAAGCAGAGCAGCTTGCTCGATTTTTTAACCTTTTCGCAGGCGCGTACCTCGCAGACGCGGATATCGGATTTTGCAAAGGTGTCGATCTCGATCTGCTCTGCAAAGGGCTGCACCGGATTCTCCGGCTCGGCAGCTTCCGTGCTCTGATGTGCTGCGATCATCTCCGCGATAAACTGCTCGGCGTTGATGCGCTCGAACATCGGCTTTGCCTCGCCGACGGCTGCGCCGTGCTGTACGCCGCCGAATACCTTGTAGCGGTCAAGCTCGCACTCGATTGCATTGATTTCAGCGGATGCCGGTGTATGCACGAGAATCTTCTCCGCGGTTTCCGGCATAAAGGGCTTGAGCAGTCCGCCGATGATACGGATGCCGGAAAGCAGATTGTACATGACCTTTGCCAGACGCGCCTTGTCGTCCGGATTCTTTGCGAGTACCCACGGTGCGGTCTCGTCAATATACTTGTTGCAGCGGCTTGCCAGCGTGAGCACGGTCTCGACAGCATCGCTGATATGGAAGCTGTCGAGCAGCTCGGTCATTTTCGCCGCGGTGCCCTCTGCAACGGCTTTCAGATCGGCGTCGCAGTCTGCGTCCGGCGCGGATGCGATCAGCTCTGCATCGGGAATGATGCCGCCGAAATATTTGTTGACCATTGCAACGGTGCGGTTGACAAGATTGCCCAGCGTATTGGCAAGATCGGAATTGAAGCGCTCGATCATGCTCTCGTAGGTGATCGAGCCGTCCGATGCGAACGGCATCTCGG
>CAMHUJ010000155.1 GCA_946188175.1 uncultured Ruminococcus sp. | reverse complement strand
CCTCGCAGCTCCGCAATTTCTATCGCAATCATAAAATCGGCGGGGGTGACGAATGATGCAGCAGCCTGTGATTTACAGCGTCAACGGCCCTGTTGTCAAGATACGCAATACAAATGTCTTTTCCATGATGGAAATGGTCTATGTCGGCAACCGCCGTCTGATCGGTGAGGTCATCGGTCTGACGGATGTCGAAACGACAATTCAGGTCTATGAAAGCACCTCGGGTCTGCAAACCGGTGAGCCGGTCGAGCCGACGGGTGCGCCGATGTCCGTTACGCTCGGTCCCGGCATCCTGACCAATATCTTCGACGGCATCGAGCGTCCGCTCCGTGCGCTGGAGGAAGCCTCCGGTGCGTTCATCGGTGACGGTCTTGCCGTGCCGATTCTCGATACCGAAAAAGAATACGATGTCTCCGTCAAGGTCAGAGTCGGCACGATGATGCAGGGCGGCGAAGCCTATGCATCCTGTCCGGAGACCTCGGCGATTCTGCATCTCTGCCTTGTTCCGCCGAATCTCTCGGGCAAGGTCGTCTTTGCCGCACCGGACGGAAAATACCGCATCAACGATGAAATCATCCGTCTTGAGAATGCCGCGGGCAGAGTCCATTCGCTGACGCTCTGCCAGAAGTGGCCGATCCGCCGCGCAAGACCTGCCGCAAGACGTCTCCCGCCTTCGCGCCCGATGATTACCGGTCAGCGTGTGCTCGATACGCTGTTCCCGATTGCAAGAGGCGGCACGGCGGCGATTCCGGGCGGCTTCGGTACCGGCAAAACCATGACGCAGCACCAGATCGCAAAATGGTGCGATGCAGATATCATTGTCTATATCGGCTGCGGCGAGCGCGGCAACGAAATGACGCAGGTGCTCGAAGAATTCACCGCACTGAAGGACCCGCGCACGGGCAAATCCCTCATGGAGCGCACCGTGCTGATCGCAAACACCTCGAATATGCCTGTCGCAGCGCGTGAGGCTTCGATCTATACCGGCATCACGCTCGCGGAATACTACCGCGACATGGGCTATCATATCGCAATCATGGCGGATTCCACATCCCGCTGGGCAGAGGCGCTCCGCGAAATCTCCGGACGTCTGGAGGAAATGCCCGCCGAGGAAGGCTATCCGGCATATCTCCCCTCGCGTCTTTCCGAGTTCTATGAGCGCACCGGCGCCTATGAGACACTCAACGGCAGAGAGGGCAGCGTCACCGTTATCGGTGCCGTTTCGCCGCAGGGAAGCGACTTCTCCGAGCCTGTCACCCAGAATACACGCCGCTTCGTCCGCTGCTTCTGGGGACTGGACAAGGCGCTCGCCTATGCGCGCCACTATCCGGCAATCAACTGGAACATGAGCTACAGCGAATATCTCGACGATCTCTCGCATTTCTATGAGAGCGAGGTTGATCCGAAGTTCAACGAATACCGCACCGAGATCAGTGCGCTGCTGAAAGAGGAGCAGTCTCTTATGGATATCGTCCGGCTGATCGGCTCCGATGTCCTGCCCGACGATCAGAAGCTCATCATTGAGATCGCGCGTCTGATCCGCGTCGGATTCTTGCAGCAGAATGCCTATCACGCAGAGGATACCTATGTCCCGCTCGATAAGCAGTTCCGCATGATGGAGCTGATCCTGCATGTCTATCAGCGCACAAAGAAGATGATCGCCGAGCATGTCGATCTCGAGGCAATCAAATCGAGCGGCATCATGGAACTGGTCATCAAGGTCAAATACGACATCCCGAACCGGCAGCTTGAGCGCTTTGATGCGCTGACGCAGCAGATCGACGGGATGCTTGACGCGCTTCGCACAAAGAAAAAGGAGGTGCTGTAACCCATGAGTCTGCAATATTTCGGGCTTCACAGCATCAGCGGTTCACTGGTTGTCCTTGACCATGTGGAGGGCGCAAAATTTGATGAAATGGCGCGCATCGTGCTGGATGACGGCACCGAGCGCACCGGCAGAGTCGCCATGCTCGAGGGTGATAAGGCGATTTTGCAGGTCTTCGAGGGAACCCACGGTCTCTCGCTGACCAATACGCGCACACAGTTTACCGGCAGACCGATGGAGATGCCGCTTTCCGGCGACCTGCTCGGCAGAGTCTTTACCGGTGCGGGCAGACCGGCTGACGGTCTCGGCGAGGTGATGCCGGAGAAATTCGGCGATATCAACGGCGCACCGCTGAATCCGGTCTCGCGCCAGTACCCCAGAAACTATATCCAGACCGGCATCTCTTCAATCGACTGCCTGATGACACTGATCCGCGGACAGAAGCTGCCGATCTTCTCCGGTACGGGTCTTTCGCACAATAAGCTCGCCGTGCAGATCGTTCAGCAGGCGCGCATCGCAAAGGATTCCGGCGCAGAGTTTGCTGTTGTATTCGCGGCAATGGGCATCCAGAATGACGTTGCGGATTATTTCCGCCGCAGCTTCGCCGAAAGCGGCGTTCTGCAAAATGTCGTTATGTTCCTGAATCTCGCAAACGACCCGATTGTCGAGCGTATCATCACGCCGCGCTGCGCACTGACTGCCGCAGAATATCTCGCATACGAAAAGCATATGCACATCCTCGTCGTCATGACCGATATGACCGCATATGCAGAAGCGCTGCGTGAGTTCTCGTCCTCGAAGGGCGAAATCCCCGGCAGAAAGGGCTTCCCGGGCTATCTCTATTCCGACCTTGCCTCGCTCTATGAGCGTGCAGGCATCATTGAAGGCATTGAGGGCAGCGTGACGCAGCTCCCAATCCTGACGATGCCGAATGACGATATCACACACCCTGTCCCTGACCTGACCGGCTATATCACGGAGGGTCAGATCGTTCTGGACAGAGGTTTGGAGCAGGGCGGCGTCTATCCGCCGATCTCGGTTCTGCCGTCGCTGTCCCGTCTGATGAAGGACGGCATCGGCGAGGGCTATACCAGAGGCGACCATTCCGCCGTCGCAAACCAGCTTTTCGCAGCCTATGCACAGGTGCAGGATGCGCGTTCGCTGGCGTCGGTTATCGGCGAGGAGGAAATCTCCGCGCTGGATAAGCAGTATCTCACCTTCGGCAAATACTTTGAAAAATGCTTCCTCTCGCAGGGCTTTGATGAAAACCGTTCCATGGAAGAAACGCTGGATCTCGGCTGGACGCTGCTTTCGCTGCTGCCGAAGTCCGCGCTTGACCGTGTAGACGATCAGGTGCTCGATGCGCATTACGATCCGGATGCCGCAGCGGCGCTGATCCGGAAGGTGGAGGGTTAACGTGGCAAATCAGGTATTCCCGACAAAAGGCAATCTCATGGCAGCAAAGCGCTCGCTGGTGCTTGCCAAGCTCGGCTACGATCTCATGGACCGCAAGCGGAACGTGCTGATCCGTGAGCTGATGCAGCTTGTGGACCGCGCCAAGGAGCTGCGCGGCAGCATCGAGAAAACCTATGAAACCGCCTATGCCGAATTGCAGGATGCCAATATCACGCTGGGCGTCGTGGAACGGTTTGCAAATGCCGTCCCGATTGATGACCGCATTGAGATCGAAACCCGCTCAGTCATGGGTGTCGAGATTCCGAAGGTGACGCATCCGGATGCACTGGAGGCAGAGGTCCCTTACGGATTCCTCGATACGAATGTACAGCTTGACGAGGCATATGCCGCCTTCTGTAAGGTGCGCAATATGACGCTGATTCTCGCGGAGGTGGACAGCGGCGTCTTCCGTCTGGCGACGGCAATTCAGGCAACACAGCGCCGCGCCAATGCGCTGAAAAATGTGCTGATTCCGCGTTATACCGAGATCATCCGCACCATCTCCGATGCACTGGAAGATAAGGAACGCGAGGAATTCACGCGCATGAAGATCATCAAGGCAACCAAGAAATCATGAACAGTAAAATATTTCAGGGCTTTCTTTCTCCGGAACAGCGCGCCGCATTCAGCAGGCAGTTTATCGGCGGCGCAGTTCCGCTGTTTTCCTATGCAACAGAAAAGTGCGCGATCGACGGGATGCTCGCCGCTGCGCACTTTTTTGCACCCGATTTTACGCTGATCGGAGACTGTGTATTCCTGACGGCGATCATGCCGCCGGACTTTGATATGCAGTCATACTGCGATATGGAACAGCGGTATCACGGCGATCATTCGGCAATGGAGCGCTGGGTCAATGCGTGGTCGGTCGGGGATTATTTTCTCAATGCCGATCCGTCCTATATGGATGATGAAGCCGTACTGACAGCCTTCACCGATGCACTGCAATTTTACTGGGGACAGCGCTTACAGCAGCTCTTTCCGGAGCGGGAATTTGTCTTTGAGACAGGCTGTGAAATCGAAGGCGAGCTCGGGTTCACTGTTACGTTCTATCAGAAACGGAAGACACAGGAGACAGCATTATGACGATTGAACCGATCCGGCAGGGGCATCCGCTCTGGGAGAAAACCGCAGAATTTGCGCAGAATTGTTCGTGGAAAGCAGGAAAGTTTCTTGCAGAGAAAATGCGCAGAAACGGGTTTCTCGATTGGGAGCGAGTCATCATCGCCGCAGTGCAGAATGAAATTGCCGGCTTCTGTACCTTTACCGAAAAAGACGAACTGCCTGCGGATTCCGGCTTTTCGCCGTTCATCGGATTTGTGCTCGTGGATGAACGGTACCGCGGAAACCGGCTCTCTGAACAGATGCTTCATGCCGCGCTCCGCTATGCAAAGGAGATCGGGTATCATACCGTGTATCTCATGAGCGGCGAGCAGGGCTTGTATGAAAAATACGGCTTTGAGAAGCGCGGCGATTATGAAACGGTCTACGGAACGACCGATCAGCTTTTTCAGATCGCAGTTTAGCCTGATGCCAAACTGACAGGAGGGATTCACAATGAGCAGACATGTTACAGTCGCTGCCGTACAGATGCAGTGCAGCACCGATCCGGCGGAGAGCCTGCAAACCGCAGAGCGGCTGATCCGCAAAGCAGCCGCAGAGGGCGCACAGATCATCCTGCTGCCGGAGCTTTTCGAGCGGCAGTATTTCTGTCAGGAGCGCCGCTATGAATATTACGCATTTGCGAAGAAAACTGAGGAGAATCCGGCAGTCCGCCGCTGCATGGCGCTTGCAAAGGAGCTCTCGGTCGTGCTGCCGGTCAGCTTCTATGAGCGCGACGGCAGCCGCCTGTTCAACTCCGAAGCGATCATCGACGCCGACGGCACACTGCTCGGCGTCTACCGTAAAACGCATATTCCGGACGATCACTACTATCAGGAGAAATTCTATTTCACCCCCGGAAACACCGGCTTCCTGACATGGAAAACGCGCTATGCAGAGATCGGT
>CAMHUJ010000154.1 GCA_946188175.1 uncultured Ruminococcus sp. | reverse complement strand
GCTGCCTTGCCCGTATCGCCCGAGGTTGCCGTCAGGATGACGACCTCCTTTTCGATGCCGGTCTTGCGGATCGAGCGGGTGAGGAAATGCGGCAGAATCTGGAGCGCCATGTCCTTGAAGGCGCAGGTCGGACCGTGCCAGAGCTCAAGCAGCATGGAGCCGTCTGCAAGGGTCGTGATCTCCTGCACAGCAGGCGTTTCAAAGCTGCCGGATTCATAGGCTGCCTTGGTGCATTCGCGCAGCTCCTCATCGGTGAAATCCGTCAGATAGAGCTTGAACAGACGCGCCGCGCGCTCTGCATAGCTCAGTCCCTTGAGGGAGTTGAAGTCTGTTGCCGTCAGCTCCGGAATGAAGCCCGGGACGAACAGACCGCCGTCTGCGGCGATGCCCTGTGCGATCGCCTCTGCGCTGCTGACTGTCAGCGCTTTGTTTCTTGTGCTGTGGTAGATCATATTTTTATCCTCCTCATGGATGCTAATATAACTTTATTTTTTGTTCTCCAGCAGCTCGGGGTTTGTGATATACTGCCGGACAAGGCTGCCGCAATTTTTACAGTAAACGCAGATTTCCGGCTGCGTGATTTTGTGGAAATCAAGAAGTTTACCCTTATATTGAAGCGGTGCAATGAGCACAGATGAGCTGGAGCCTTGGAAACCTGCCATTCCTGCGGTGACTGTTCTGCCCTTGACAAATTCCGTGCCGCCGCAGAACGGGCAGCTCAGATTTTTTAGCTTTTTGACTGCCATAACGTAATCCTCAATATCCTGTTGCATCAAATGCATGTTCCATATATTCAATATGCCGCACAAATGCGCCGGAGTATTCGACCTCCGCGACATCAAAGCGCGGCTGCAAATCAACCGGATGCGTCAGCAGATACTGCTCTGCCGTGCGGATGATATGCTGCTGCTTTTTTCTGTCCACGGCTGCCGCGCCCGACTGCATCGCACCCGGTCTGCGCGTCTTGACCTCGACAATCAGCAGAAAATCACCCTGCTGCGCGATAATATCAATCTCACCGCCGCGGATCGTATAATTCCGGCAGAGAATCTTCGCGCCCTGCCGTTCCAGATATGCACAGACCGCATCCTCGCCGAGATTGCCGGTCTGCCGCTTACTGACCTTTTCGCTCATAGTATTTTTTCAGGAAGGACGGGCGGTGCGCCGGACAGATGCCGTACCGGTCAATCGCCTCGTAATGCGCCTTCGTGCCGTAGCCCTTATGTGCCGCAAAGCCGTACTGCGGATACTGTGCATCCAGCTCGCGGAGCGCCGCGTCACGGGCGGTCTTGGCAAGAACCGATGCCGCCGCAATGCTCGCGGATTTTGCATCGCCGCCGATCACGGTCTGCACCGGCATCGGCAGAATGGGCGCCTGATTGCCGTCCGTAATCGCAAAAACGGGCTGCGTTTTCAGTCCGGCGACGGCTCTCTGCATCGCAAGCAGCGCTGCCTGCAAAATATTCAGTTTCTCGATCTCCGCGACCGATGCACTGGCAATGCACCATGCCGCAGCCTGCTCTTTGATGACCGGCGCAAGCTCCTCACGGCGCTTTTCCGAGAGCTTTTTGCTGTCATTGAGTCCGGGAATCTCAAGTCCCTCCGGCAGAATCACCGCCGCTGCATAGACATCGCCTGCAAGCGGTCCTCTGCCTGCTTCGTCGATGCCGCAGAAGACCGGATATTCCGTCCGGACCGCGCTGTCAAATTCAAACAGTTCCGTGTATACCTTCAATGCTCGCGGCATCTGACCCGCCCTCTTTCATATAATTAGAAATGAGAAATTAAGGTGTCTGCTTCGCAGACGATTAGAATTCAGGGCTTTTCAAGCGAAATGCGTCCGAGCTTTGTGCCGCGGAATTCATCGAGCAGCGTGATTGCCGCACGCTCCGTATTCGGGACGCCGCCGGAAAGCAGCATGCCGCGGTTCTTTGCCATTTGTTCAAGCAGCTCAAAGCCTTCGCCCTCCTGCTCCGGTGCGATCTTGCAGCGCTCGGCAATCGCCTGCGGATATTCCTGATGCAGCAGCACCAGCAGACGCGCCGCCAGCGCTTCCTTATCGAGAATATCATCGCGGATCGCGCCGGTCATGGCGAGCCGTACCGCGACCTCCTGATCGTCGAGCTTCGGCCAGAGTACGCCCGGTGTATCGAGCAGTTCAACGCCCTCCGCAGTTTTGATCCACTGCTGGGTGCGCGTGACGCCGGCTCTGTCCTCTGCCTTTGCACGCTTGCCGCCTGCCAGACGGTTGATCAGCGAGGATTTGCCGACATTCGGAATGCCGAGGATCATGACGCGGATCGGACGACCCTTCATGCCCTTTTCGGCGTATCTTGCAAGCTGTTCTTTCAGCAGCTCGCGCAGCGCGGGCGCAAACTGCTTCACGCCCCTGCCGTTTTTGGAATCTGCCGTAATGACGGCGTATCCCTGATTTTTATAGTATTGCATCCAGCGTCCGGTGATGTCCGGATCCGCCATATCCGCCTTATTGAGTATCACAAGGCGCGGCTTTTTGCCGGTCAGGCGGTTGAACTCCGGATTGCGGCTGCTCTGCGGCAGTCTTGCATCCAGCAGCTCTGCCACACAATCGACCAGCGGCAGGCTCTTTGCGATCATCCGGCGCGTTTTCGCCATATGACCGGGAAACCACTGGATGTCCTTCATATCTTCCATTTAATCCCTCTGACTTTCTGTCTGCTGACCGCCGCTGCTGTCGATCCTGCCGAATTTGGAAAGCGGCGACAGGCGCAGCAGCACCCTGCCGACGATTTTGTCCTCCGGAATCAGACCGACCTCGGGGTGACGGCTGTCCTTGGAAATATGGCGGTTGTCGCCGAGGACGAAGATATAGCCCTCCGGTACCGTCAGCGGGTATGTAAATGCGCGGTTATCGCGCTTGGTCAGCGTATTCGTATAGGGTTCGTCGAGCGCTTTGCCGTCTACATAGACAATGCCCTCGTCAAAATCAATATTGACCTCCTGACCGGATTGTGCGATCAGGCGCTTGACGATATCCTTGCCGACGCCCGGACATGCGGTCAGCCTGCCGTCCGGATCGAACAGATAAGCGGACTCGCTGTCGAGAATCAGAATATCGCCGGTATCATAGTGTCTGCCGATGCGCGAGACCAGCAGGCGGTCGGCGTTTTCCAGTGTCGGAACCATGGAATCGCCCTCGACATCCGCCGTGCAGACCAGATACGTAAAAATCAGCATCACCGCAAAAATCGCCGTAACGACGGATTCTGCAAGGTCTGCTGCATCGCAGAGAAAGCTGCGGAATGTGTATCCGGTTTCATCCGCATCCGCGGCTTTCGGTATGACCGGAGCAGTTTTCTGTTCAGCGGGAACATCCTGCTGCGGTGCGGACGCCGCTTCTGCGGATACGGCAGGGGATTCCTGCGGCGCAGTTTCAGCCGGTGTCACGGTCTGTTCCGGTGTGACCGGCGCAGATTCATTTTCAGCAGTTGTATCCTGCTGTGCAGCAGGTTCGGGCGGTGTTTCGGGTTCTGCAACAGGCGCTGCCTGCTGCGGGTCTGCGGGAATCGGGGTGTCATTCGTCTCCATGCGGCATCGCCTCCGTTTCTTCCGTTACGCTGCGGCAGATTCAGCCGTTCTGCGCACCGGTGCTGTCAATTTTCCCGAATTTTGAAAGCGGCAGGACGCGGATCAGCACCTTGCCGAGAATATCCTTTCGCTCGACCAGTCCGACATAGCTGCTGCGGCTGTCCGAGGAGCCGTTGCGGTTGTCGCCGAGGACAAAGACATAGCCCTCCGGAATCGTCAGCGGGTACTGCAATGCCCAGTCCTCATCGTCGGTTGTCGGCGTGTTCGTATACGGCTCGTCGAGTGCCTTGCCGTCTACATAGACAATACCTGCGGCAAAGTCAATATCGACCGTCTGCCCCTCCTGCGCGATCAGGCGCTTGACGATGCGCTTTTCAAAGCCGCGTGTCGTCTGGATATTGCCCTCCTGATCCATGGGGTGTCCTTCCCAGTTGTTGATGATCAGGATATCGCCGTTTTCATATTCGTCGCTCAGACGCGATACGGCAAGACGGTCGCCGTCTGCGAGTGTCGGTACCATTGAGGTGCCCTCGACCCTTGCGACGCACGCCACAAATGTAAACAGGATAATAACAATAAAAACTGCGCTTGCGACGCATTCGACAATATCGAGCACATCTCCGGCGAAGTTTTCAAGCGTATACTGTTCTTCCTCCGGTTTCTGAGTCGCTTGTTCAGTCTGCATGGTAAATCTCCTTTTCAGTTGCTTCGCTCAGAACAGGATCGCAAACCGGTCCTTCCAGCTTTCGGTCAGCTCGTCCTCACGGTCATAGCGGAGCACTGCGGTGCCGTAGATATTCTCGACCGGAATCAGTCCGACGGCAGGATTGCGGCTGTCGGTGCTGTTGAGGCGGTTATCGCCCATGACGAAAATATAGCCCTCCGGAACAGTCATCGGATAAGTAAAGGCGCCGTCCTCGCGGTAGGTCGGGTCGGCGATATAAGGTTCATCGAGCACCTTGCCGTCTACGGTGACGGTGCCTTCCGCGGTATCAATGCTGACCTCCTGACCGGCGCGCGCAATGACGCGCTTGATCAGAACCTTGCCCAGTCCCGGCTGACGGACGACGACCGTCTGCTCCGGATCGACAAATCTGCCGCCCTCCTCGTTGTTCACGACGACGATATCGCCGTTATTGCCCTTGAGCGGCGTCAGGATCAGCAGCTTATCTAGATTATAGAGCGTCGGATTCATCGAGCCGCCGTCTACCGTGACGGGGCGGATGACAAACGCGAACAGCAGAATAAAGACGAATACCGAGATCGCGCCGGCTTCCAGTATATCCAGCACATCGCCGCAGAATTCCTCCAGCGAATATTTTTTCTTATCTGCCTCTTGCTCAGACACAGAGCATCCCTCTTTTCTGCGTTTTTTTCGGAGAAAAAGGAAAGGGGACCGCAAGAGTCCCCTTTCGCTTGTTTGCAATCAACGAACCAGTCCCTTGACCTTTGCCGCTTTTCCGACTCTGCCGCGCAGATAGTAGAGCTTTGCTCTGCGCACAACGCCTTTGCGGACAACCTCGACCTTTTCAACAGACGGTGCATGGATCGGGAAAACACGCTCGATGCCGACGCCGTGTGCAACTCTGCGGACGGTGAAGGTCTCGCTGATGCCGCCGTGCTTCTTTGCGATGACAGTGCCCTCAAAAACCTGAATACGGCTGTTCTTGCCCTCGGTAATGCGGACGTGAACCTTTACGGTGTCACCGACATTGAATTCCGGCATCTCTGCCTTCATGCTCTTGCTGCTGATTTGTTCC
>CAMHUJ010000153.1 GCA_946188175.1 uncultured Ruminococcus sp. | reverse complement strand
TATTCGCTGGCAGCCGCGGAGATCTCATCGGCGTTCTTCGAGTGATTGTCGTAGACCGCGATATAGCCAACCTGTCCGCGCATCAGTCCGACCGTCCTTTTCAGCAGGGCTATGTCCGGATTATACGTAATGATCGCCGCTAATACATTCTCCATGCCTTCAGTCCTTCAGCCAGTCGGAACGCTTTGCCTTGAGCAGTGCCTTGAAAATGTCGATATCCTCAACCGTCGTCAGCTTGATGTTCTTCTCCGAGCCTGCCGAGAAATAGACCTGATGTCCCATTTCGATCATCAGCGTGCAGGAAGCGACGGAATTGGTGATGCCTGCCTCAAGTGCCCTTCTGTGCAGGTCGCAGATGCCGCCGATCGTGAAGCCCTGCGGCGTCTGGGTACGCTTTAAGTTGTCGCGCGGATAGCTGCCGGTGGAAACGACGCCGTCCTCGGTCTGCATCATGGCCTCGGCACACGGAATGACCGTGATCGCATTGCCGTATTTCTTGGTCTTGCTGATGCAGTCGGAGATGATTTCCGCAGAAACCATAGGACGGATCGCATCGTGAATCAGAACGATATCGTCCGAAGCAAAATGCTTTTCCAGCTCATAGACGCCGTTGCGGATCGAATCCTGACCGTTCTTGCCGCCCTGCACGACATATTGCAGCTTCGTGATATTGAACTGCTTTGCATATGCCCACAGAACCTGCTCCCAACCCTCGATGCAGACCACGGCGATTGCATCAATCTCCGGATGATTCTGGAATGCCTCGAGCGTATAGACAATCACAGGACGCTCATGCACCGTGATAAACTGCTTCGGGATATCCTGATGCATTCTGTTGCCGGAGCCGCCTGCAATAATCAAACCAATATTTGCCATTTCCTCATTTTCCTCCGTTCGCCTTAGAAGTAATTTGTCATGATCATCACCGCAAACATGCATTTTTCCTTGACGGATCTTCTGCTGTATTTGCGGTACATGCCGATCAGTCTGCATTTTGCAGCAAACGATTTCTCAGATTTCACCAGTAATTCCAGAATCTCCGCAAAATCCGGATTGACCTCGTCACTGTGCGTCCGCAGAATATACTGCGCCATTTCGCGGATAATATGCGGTCTGTCTTTGTCAAAAAGCCGCTTCACGCCGCGCCATACATTCCGCTCGACGGCACCGGCGACATTGTTTCCGTGCTGCCGGTAGAGTATGGTCTCCGCATCATCATAGATGATCGGATATTTCGCGGAAAGGCACATGCGGTAAATATAATTGTCATGCAGGAAGGGATGCTCATAGAACGCATCGTCCGCGAGCTGCTCCACGAGACTGCGCGTCATGCACATCGTACAGCCGAAGACATTGCTGCGGTCAAAGAAATCCCAGAAGCTGCCGGTCCGGAAGATTTTATCCTCTCTGGGCAGCGGATTGAGGCTGCCGTCCACGAGCTTCTTTTTGGAGTAATAGAGCGCCGGACGGTCCTTGCACTTATGCAGCTTTTTCACGGCGCGGCAGCATTTCTCCGGCAGCCAGAAATCATCCTGATCGCAGAAGAAGAAATAATCAATCTCCGGAAACATCCTTCCGGCATTGCTCAGCAGGAACGAAAAGCCCTTAGCGACGCCGAAATTCTGTCCGAACGCCTCCTCAAGAATGACGATCTGCGGATATTTTGCGGCATAATCCCGCAGGATCTCCGGTGTACTGTCCTTGGAGCCGTCGTCATGCACCAGAACCAGAACCTCAACATTCTTCTGCTCCAGCAATGATTTGAGCTGCTCCTCAATGTATTTCTCACCGTTATAGGATGAGAGCAGAATACATACCTTTTCCATGCTGCAATCCCTTAATCTTTTTTCTGTTTGCCCTTGACAAAATACTCTTTGCCGCGGTACTTGATAAACGGCGTATCCAGATCCATGAACAGAATCTTATGCTCCGGATGACGGTCCTTCTCAGGCGGCAGCTCCATATAATTGCCGTAGCGCTGCTTGAGATAGCCCTTTGCACCGATCGGAATCGGCATCACGGTATCCTCAAACGGAACCCAGACAGCCTTCTCAAACCACTTCTTCGGGAAGTTCCACTTGATATACGGGAACATGGAGAATTCCTTGACAAACTTTGCATCTTCATAATGCTTGTCAGGAATGGAAGCGAGCTTTTCCAGATTGCTCCAGATGAAGTATCTAGAGGAATCGGAGCGGAAGATACCCAGCAGAACCTTCGAGCAGGTATAAATCAGCTTGCTCTGACGGTTCGGCACTCTGCTCGCCTTGAAGAGCGAAGTACCGGCTGCACATGCAAGCTGAAACATTCTGCCGACAGAGGTCTTTGCGGAAGCATGAAAGCATCCCACATCAATGCTGACGCCCTGATGACCGTCAGTCTCATAGGAAGATGTGGTGATAAAGGTCGTTTCATTATCCTGAATAGACGAAGACAGCCGATGATCATTATACTCCTTGCAGGTATAGCACAAAGAGTATTTCTTAGTATCGGCTTTCTCATTCCAAATTTTAAGCAGCTTGCAATAATCCGGATACGGCATCTCCATGTCGATATCATCATCCCAGGGGATAAATCCCTTATGGCGAACCGCACCAAGCAATGAACCTGCATACAGATAGACCCTCAAATTGTTTTCCTTGCAGAATTCCACAAGATACTTTGCAATTTCAAGGTTCTTTTTCTGGAGCTCCTTGAGCTCGCTGTCAGTCAGCTTTTTCAGCTCTCTCATTGTATACCCTACCTCCGTATTTTCAGCATGCTCTGCTTCCGACAGAGCGTTTTACCAAAATCAGTCTGCTCTGTACTCGGGGAAATAGCCTGTATCCGAAACCGCGCCTTCCTGATATCTTATCTGCTTTAACTGCTGATAAGTGTCCTCGGCAAAGACCGTTTTGCCGATGCAGAAGGTGCAGACATCTCCTCTGTAGAAGGAGCGCTTGAATTTGAACAGGCTGTCCTCGCCGGAACCGACACCGCCGCCGAGATGCAGCGTTTTGCAGCCGTTTGCGCTGCCCCAGAGCGCTGCCTTATAGAGCAGAAGGTTAGTCGGTGCAAGGCTTGCGTATTCGCGGAGCGAACCGGAAAGATGATAATTCAGTCTGCCGTTTGCAGCCAGCATGATCGAAGCTGCAATAACCGTATCATCCGGCAGGACGGCGTAGAAGACCTGCGCCTGCTCCGGCATATCGTTCAGAATACTCTGATAGAACTCCGGCGCGAAATAGTAATAATCCTTCGCGTTGTCCTTATCCATAGTGGAATTGTAAATGACGCGGAACTTCTCGTAAATCTCCGGATATCTGCCGTTATAGATGCGGATGCCGTTTTTCTCAGCCTTGCGGATCATATTCCGGTTCTTGCTGATAATATTCGCCCAGATCACCTCAGGCGATGCAAGGTCCATTGCAATCGTATTGCCGAGGCTGATGACATTGTAGAACGCCTTGTTCTGCTCGGCATTTTCGAGCACCGGATGATAGCGGACAAACTCGCAGACGACTGCATGCTTCTGACACCATGTCCGGTATGCAGCAAACAGAGCCTCGGTCTCCGTCCCCTCGATCAGCCAGCCGCCGTAGCCGTAGGGCGTTGCAAAGTCAAAATACGTTTCCTTTTCGAGTTTCCCCTGAAAATGCGGATCATCGGCAATATCGCGCTTCATGACAACATTGATCGCGCGGGTCTTGGGCGTATTCTTGTCTTCATAATAGAAAAGGAGCGCCTGACCGTCACCGTGCAGCTCAAAAGCCTTCACATACCCACTCATATAATAGATATCGTAATTGCCGAAGGATGAAACGATCTTGTCCCATTCTTCACTTTGCTCCGTCGTAAAAACTGTCAGCATAAGCGCTCCTTTGCATATACAAAACTTATCATACAAGACGCATAGACCAAGCCGGATTTCCGGGCTTTCATGCGGAAAAACGGCTGATCTATGCACCTTTCATTGCTTATTCGCCTCTGAGGGACTTAAAGCGGTCGAACTGCTCCTCGTACTTATAGTCCTCAAACAGCTTGTGAACATCGTAAACGGGCTCATAGCCGAGCTCTTCCTTGGCATTGGTGATATCCATAAGGAATCCGCCGCCGCTCTTGCCCGGATGATACTCGATTGTAGACGGCTTATCCTTCGGCGAGAAAACGTCGATGATCGCCTGACACTGCTCCTCGAGCGTGACCGGAATACCGGTACCGACATTGTAGATGCCGTGGTCGCGGTTTGCAATGACCGCCTTGCAGATCATCTGTGCGCAGTCATAGACATGAACCATATCCTTAGCGTAATTCGGATCGCCCCAGAGCTCAAGCGGCTCGCTGTTCTTTGCGTGCTCGATCTGTCTGTAGAGCGGTCTCATGGTCTTGACGCCGTTCGGATAGTAATACTTGAAGGTGCTGTATTCATAGATCGTCGGGAAACGGAAGACGAAATACTTGAGACCGTACTCCTCGAAGTAGTGCTTGAGCATCTCGATTGCAGTATTCTTGGAGATCACATACATTGCGTGGTCGCCGGTGTAGCTGAAATTCGGAGCGTCATACGGCTTGATCACGTAATTCGGGTCAGCCTGCGAATACAGGGAGACATCGAAAACGGTCTGGCTGAACATGATTCTGTCCGCCTTGACCTTTCTGCAATACTCGAGCACATTGTAGGTACCCATGATATTCGTTCTCAGATACGCCTCGCCGCTGTAATCGGACATATAGGAAGGAATCGTAGCAGCAAGCAGAATGACAGCATAGACATCCTCCTGCGGCAGACGGTCGAAGTCCTCCTTGTTCATCATATCAACCTGAACGAACTCCACACCGAACTGATCGAAAACATCTGTGTTGCGGCGACCGGATGCGATCACCTGATACTCGGAATCCTTGAAGAATTCCGAAGCATACTTGGTCACATACGAACCGACATTGCCTGTTGCGCCGAAAATAATAACCTTCTTCATTTCTTTACACTCCTTTTTTTCATATGAGCACGCTCCACGTTCAGAGCCGTCGGCTTCTCGGCACCCTGACCGATATCCGAATGGTCAATGACAGTTTTGATTGTATCAAAGAACAGCTTGACATCGCCTGCGAACGTGATCTTATTGACATACTTCAAATCGTACTTGAACTTTTCCTCCCACGAGATGCTGTTGCGTCCGTTGACCTGTGCAAGACCGGTCAGACCCGGACGGACATCATGTCTGTGCATCTCCTCCTCCGTGTAATACGGCAGGTAAATGACAGCGAGCGGACGCGGTCCGATGAATGCCATATCGCCCTTGAGGACGTTAAAGAGCTCCGGCAGCTCGTCGATGCTGAACTTCCGGATGAAGTTGCCGA
>CAMHUJ010000152.1 GCA_946188175.1 uncultured Ruminococcus sp. | reverse complement strand
TATATGAAAAATGAACATCATCTGGTTGGCATCTGGCTTGCCGGCCGCGGCTGGCTCACGGAGCTCGGCATAAAAAAGATCGGCTACGAGCTCCCTGAAAATGACAATGCGCTGATGTATTTGCTGGAAAAAATGGACATGGACGACTACAACAAATTTTCATTGATCGAAGCATATGCGTTTACAAAGCTCTATGTCTTAAAGGCGATCTATGTGCCGGCACTGCTGCGGGTCGATTCAAATGACACTGAGAGCACACTGGAATCGCCGCTTTCGGTTGAAAATTGCAGTTATTATATTGAAGCAGGTGCATTCAAGGCAATCGTCGAGCAGAGCAGCTCAAAAAGCGGCAGATATTGTCTGACGGTCCGCTGTTATCCGGATACTGAAGCGGCAAAAACCGTAATCGTTGTGAGCGATGATCCTGCGCTGGCACAGACCGTCGTCGCGTCGGTTCGTCCGGCATAAAGCCGATGTCCCGTTTACCGATAAATACCGTATTTGCAAAAAGATCCCGACAAATCTTATGATTTGTCGGGATTTCAATTATTTGTGTGTTTATGCTGTTTTGCTTTTTTCGATTTCGTTCAGAAGTGCTGCTTGCAGAAAAGTTTACGCTAAGATGCGCACTTCTCATATGCCTCACAATCATTCACCTACCCTGCTCTTGACTTCCGCCCCGAATTGTGCTACACTATATGTAAACAGGACTGTCACACATGAAGGCGCGTTCACGCTGCTTGTATCACAGCAGTTCTCCGGAATAATTTGGCGGAACTGATCAGTATCTGAAAAGCTCCGGGCTTGAAGAATTATAACGGCTCGGTATTCTTATGCGATAAGAAAGGAACAGATTATGCGTTACGATCCGGACAATGTAAATTGGATATATGATTCCCGTCAGTTTCTTTCTGCCGATGAAGAGCACGGTCTGATCGCGCATCAGCGGGAACAGCAAATAAGAAACGGTCTCAAACAGCTTCATCCGAAAAATCTGGCGGCTTCGCCTTTGCAGACGTTTCTGAGCATTCTCGCATTGCTCCTGTTTCTCGGGCTTATCGCTGGCTTTATCGTCGCGCTGATAATGGGGCATCCTGCAATCGGCACAATGATGTTCGGCGCATTATTTCTGATCTTCGGTCTGATAATTGCGATCAGCGGAAAGGCAGAAAGTGAAGACTCTGCTGAAACAGCGCTCGGCACGCGGACAGTCGGTGTGCTGCTTGCACTGCTCGGTCTGATGATTATTGTATCCACGGCGCTGATTCCTGTGATCGGACCGGCGCGTGCGTTTATCGGTCTGACAGGCGCAGTTTTTGCATGGGGCGGACTGATTTTCTCTGCCGTTTCCATCAAGCAGATGCTCCGCGCACGCAAATCATACGGTGAAACTGTTCCGGCACGCTGCATCGGCTATGCAAGACATATTCACCATGCCAAAAACAGCCCTCCGCGGCTGTGGACGCATGAGATTTTTGAATATGAATACAACGGCGAATTCTATCAGGCAATCAATCCGGAAAGCTCTGGCCGCAATGCGATGATGGCGATCGGAGAGCAGGTTGATGTCCATATCCACCCGAAAAAACCGGATGAACCGGTTTATGCCGACGACGGACGTTCTCCCGTCAGTTCGTCGATTGCCGGGATTGCATTTGCATCGCTCTTTGTGATTGTCGGCATCGGGCTGCTTTTATTCGCTGCATTCGGAGATGTGAATGATTCTGATTTCAAGGTCTATAACCGGCTTGATCCGAAATCCTCGCAGAGCACGCTCGCAAACGGGAAATATGCGCTGACGGATGCAATCATTCAGTCGAAGATCGGTGATCGGGCAGCAGACTGGGAAATCGCCAAATACAAAATCACAGATAAGTATCAGGACGAGGAATACGGCTATGTGATCGAGTTTTCGGACGGCACACTTCATCCTGCATCCAAAGAGGTCTGGGATACCTACAAAACCGGTCTGGTGTTCTATCAGCTTTCCAGCGCGGAGACCGGAGAATACCTCGGAGCCTACAGCTGCGAGACATGGGAATACACCGGCGAACACACCCTTGCAGATTATACTGCCGACTGAACTTATCAGTATCTGAAAAGCATTGAAATGCAGGTGATACCATGAAAACAATCAAAGCTGTTGCAGCCGTGCCGGGCTGAAATGCTGCATCATACGCAAAACAGACGGCAAGTGCTGCGGATATACCGTCTCGATTCGGTCGGTGGCGCCCAGCATCATATGATTTCCCTTGTGTCCGGTCTGACCGCCTGCTCTCTTTCCGCTCGTTTTTCGCTGACTTTTCGGTGCAGGCTTTTCATAGCCGTCTGAGGACGGTGGTTTGCTGCTGTTATGGCTGTCTTTATGCAGCTGTTCTTCTAATTCTGCTATTCTGGCATTGGCTTTGTCGAGCTTGGCATTGGTCTCTTCCAATTTGATGGTCAGAACCTCAATCGTATGTTGTTGTGCCTTGACGGTTGCCATGAGTTCTTCTATCACTGTCATCCTTTTTCACCACCGCTATTTTGCTTTTTCTTCAGTATAGCACATTTTTCGGTGGCTGTAAATTGACAGAATCACAGTTTTTGACTCTGAACTTCTTGTTTTCAACTTTGTGGAATTCTCAGCAGGACTGAACAGTTACGTCTATTCATACAAATATTGTTTCAGGGGATTGAACAGATGCCTTTTATGTGCTATAATATGATCAAGGTATCTGAACAGACGCCTTGATCATATATATAAGGAGAGATAAAAAATGAGAGTTCAATTTTCTGTCAATGGAAATGAATGGGCGAAATTGCAGCAATTAGCAAATGCGAACGGTTATCCGGATGTTTCCTCTTACTGTCGCGACGTCGCATTGGAAGAACGAACCTACGCGAATATGTGGAAAAAAATAAAGGACGAAATAGCTAAAATGCCGTCCGGACACGGACACACATTTGCATTAAGAGAACTGGTTCAATCTCCACCGGCGAATTTGGGTGTGAAGTTATTTGAGAATCAGTCTGCACTTGGAATCAGAGTCAATTCGCAAAAAGATAGTTTACACACGAATACTTATACCAAATTATAAGAACAAAGCATCGGCAGAAATGCCGATGCTTTTTCATTCCCTCACGGAATCTCTGATACTGCGGTCGCTTTTTATTACAATAAACTGAGCTGCTCAAAGGGCTCCGGCAGTTCCTGCAAATACGCAAAGCAATCTTCCGGCGTATGCAGAATACCGTGTGCTTCGCAGGTCTCATGAAAGAGCCGCATCAGTGCGGCATTGTTCGGACTGACGATCTCATAGGCTTCGCCGTATGTCTGCTCATATCGTCGGCGCAGCCCCGGAAAATGCCGGTCGAGTGCCTGATAGAAGTATTCGCGGTTGCCCTCGCGGAGCGTCATGCCGATACCGAAGCAGACGATTCCCTTCACATGCGCGTCGATGCAGTATTGCAGAATGCCGCGCAGATTCTCCTCCGTATCATTCAGCCACGGGAGCAGCGGTGACATCCAGACGACCGTCGGGATGTCGTGCGCATACAGGATGCGCAGTACCTCGGCGCGGCGCGCGGTCGTGCAGACATGCGGCTCGATGATCCGGCAGAGCGCTTCGTCATAGGTCGTCAGCGTCATCTGGACGACTGCCTTCTGCTGCCGGTTGATCTGCTCCAGCAGGTCGAGATCGCGCAGCACAAGATCGGATTTTGTCAGCACTGCCGCGCCGAAATCATACTTTGCTATCAGCTCCAGACAGCGCCGCATCAGACGCAGTTCGCGTTCTGCGGGCAGATACGGGTCGCTCATCGAGCCGGTGCCGATCATGCATTTTTTTCGCTTGCTGCGCAGTGCTTTTTCCAGCAGCTCCGGCGCATTTGTCTTGACTGCGATATCCTCGAAATCATGCGTGATCTGATAGCATGTGCTGCGGCTGTCGCAGTAGATGCAGCCGTGCTGGCAGCCGCGGCAGAGGTTCATGCCGTTCTGCGCGGACAGAATGGATTTTGCTTTGATCGTATGCATATATGTCACCCCTGCGGATAGGGCCGCTCCTGCGGCAGCAGTGCTGCAATGTCTTCGCCGTTCTGCCGGCGGCGGTTCAGGTCTTTGACATACGGTGTAATATCGGCGACTGCCGTCATCCATTCGCTGACATATCTGCGGACAGCATCGCCGCGCAGTCCGAGCTGAATGGAACGGTACGGCAGATTCTGCCCGTGCAGATCCTTCTCCGGATCCCACTGTATGCGGACATCCGAAGCGCTGACAGCTGCCTGCCATTCCTCCCTTGTGATGCCGGATTCCGGATAATAGGATGACTGTACGGCATGCTGCACGGCGTAATCAAAGCCGCTGCGTTTGAGATCAATCGCCAGCACATGCTCCTGATTCTCCTTTTCCGCCCAGCCGCAGCGGTACATCATCCAGAGAAAGGAGGGCTTGATCCATGTCATCCGGTTCATGCTGAACTGACTGCCGAAGGTGCCGAGACGGACTGCTTCGGCGGCGATTGCGGCATTGTATGCCTGATAAACGCGGATTGTTTCATCGTTGTATACGGCGCGGATTTCGCGTTCGGGTGTCATATTTATCATCTCCTGCATTCAGCATAGCACATAACAGTTTTTTTGTCAAGCAGGCGGGAACAACCGTTGAAAATGATCTGAGGCACGCCGTCTGCAAATGATCAAAACAGAGGAACAGTTCTTACCGTATCATGTTAAGATTGCGTTGCCGCCGCTGTTTGCGGACTGTCCGGACAATCATACAAAATCAAGAGGTGCAGACCTTCCGGCTTGCACCTCTTTTGTTTCAGTCTGACAGCGATGCGGCTTATTTCCAGCCGTGCCGGTTTCCGAAGGGCGTATTGGCAAATGCACCCGCCGCCTCGACCTCTTCTTCATAGGAAGGGAACATGCTCATGGAGCTGCTGATATACTGCTTTACGGTTTTCGCCTGTGCAATCCGGACGGCAGATGTGCTCTCTGGTTGCTCTCATGTCCTTGCAACTATAAACTAAAAGTATTAGACATATGCACTTCGTTTTTTTGATATTATAATGTTACATAAAATCATTGCAATAAATAATCCTACCAATTCCAGTACGCCGTTGAATATGGAAACATCAATCGCTTTATTTAATGTAAATGTTCCAACAAATTCAAAGATTTCTTTTGCAATATTGTTAAATACATTCGCTATATCATATGCAAATAGTGGTGGAATAAATAATACATACACACAAACAACTACAATTGAGATTGGATTTCCTCTCAAAATATTGCCAAATGTATAGCCGAACTCATAAGAGAATAATAAAATTGCAATTGCAAATATTACTTGTTTCCAATATACAACAGT
>CAMHUJ010000151.1 GCA_946188175.1 uncultured Ruminococcus sp. | reverse complement strand
TTGAATGCCTGCCCGCAGCCGGTCAGACCGCTGGGGATATCATCACAGTGCTGGCGCTTCGCTCCCCTGCCGCAATGGAAGCCTTCTGTGCCGGTATTCAGGCGGGCTCTCCGGTCGATTCCTATGTGACGCCGGAGGCATGGGACATGCCGGGATACGAAAGCAAGGTTATCATGGCAGCCGGTACCTTTACGGGCGGCGCCTCGATCGAGCTCTCCGCAGACGGTCCGATGCGCGAGCCCTACGCGGTCTATTTGCAGGGCGGCATCACCTACGGCAGCGGCAAGCTCGGCATCCTGACCGCAGCGCAGTCCATGCTCGACCGCGGTCTGATTACATTCTGAATCTCAATACGGAAAGGAAGTTTTGAATATGGCAGATAAGGAACATACCGGCGAGCTCTCGATCAACAGCTATTTTGACGAAGGTCTCGCTGACGGCACCGAGCCGAACAATCCCTTTGAGGTTCTGGAACCGGAACAGCCGAAGAAAAAAAAGAAGAAGGTCGTCCGGCGCAATCATGTCAAGCGCAAGCGGATTCTTGTGATCTTCTGCATTCTGCTCGTGCTTCTGCTGGCTGCGGTGATCTTCATTTTCATCCAGCACCTGCGCAATGACGGACAGCGCTATGCAAAACGATTCTCCGAGAATATCAACAAGCAGCTCAGTACGGCGGTGAAAAACGCAGGCATCTCCCCGAAGGACCGCTCTGCATATTCCACGCTCAATAATATCTATTCCTCCTATCAGGGCATCGCGGAAAGCAGCAAGCACTGCCGCGTACAGGGCATCAAGCTGCCGGAATGGGCGATCTTCCTCAATACCGATGCCGACGAGCTGACGAATGTCACCTATTATAACTATGAGCTGCTGGAGAAAAATATCTTCGGCACCGAGCGCAAGGCGTATATCGACCCGAAGCAGGTTCCGGACGGCTCGAATCCCGAAGCCGTGGAGCTCGCACTCGACCTCGAACCCTACCGCATCCAGTATTTGCAGGGAAAGACCGAGCTGCGCGAGTACCGCTACTGCTATGAGGACGGTGATACCGACGAGGTCGTCGCCTATGTCATCACCGCGGTCTGGGACGAAAACGGCAAAATGTCCATTTTCGATACCAGAAGAAACTATATCGGGACCCTGCTCGCAAGCCCCGAAGTGTAACAAATTATCGTATGAAATCTGCGTGATTCTCCTGTCCTGTTTTGTCGAAACCGCCGAAAACAGTTACAATAATGCTACAATTTGAAAGCAAATCGGTGCAATCATCAGAAAAACATTGACAGAACGCCGGATTCCTGATAAAATGTATGTTGGATTGTCAGAATAGTTTTCCTGCGCATGACATCCGTGTGTCATCACAGCAAGGATGCGCAGGTTTTGGGAAGGAGTTTATGCAATGAGCGATCTCAAGCTCTGCTTCGGCTGCATGGAGCCGCTGGGCGACGGTGAGAACATTTGCAAGCGCTGCGGATACGATCAGCACGCAACATCCCTTGCAAATTACCTCAAGCCCGGCACTCTGCTGCATGAGCGCTTTCTGGTCGGAAAAATGCTCGCCGCAAACGGCGAAGGCGTCACCTATATCGGCTTCGATACCTCTGTGGAATGCAAAATTCTCATCCGCGAGTATTTTCCGGAGCGGCTTTGCAGCCGTGTCCCGAACAGCGCCGCCATTGATGTCAAATATGAGCATCTTGCACAGTATAAGGCACTCATGGCAGAATATACCGAGCTCAACAAGGCGCTTGCACGCCTGCGGAATCTCAGCCACCTGAATCCCGCAATCGATATGTTCGCAGAAAACAATACCACCTACGCAGTTTATGAATATCTCGAGGGCAGCACGCTCCTCGATTACCTGCGGGAAAATGCCGGCGAGCTGAGCTGGAATACCGTCCGCAGGATTTTCCCGCCGCTGTTTACCACCCTCAGCCTGCTCCATAATGCAGGTGTGCTGCACCGCGGTCTGAGTCCCGAGACGATCTTCGTCACCGATAAGGGCGAGATCAAGCTGACGGGCTTCTGCATCTCCGCCGTCCGCACGAACGATACCGAGCTCGATGCGGAGCTCTTTGACGGCTACGCTGCCCCCGAGCAGTATTTCGCAGACCGCCAGCAGGGCACATGGACGGATGTCTACGGCATCTGCGCCGTGCTCTACCGCATCCTCACCGGATGCAGGGCAAGCGATGCGATGTCGCGGCAGGATTATGACAGCCTCGTTCCGCCGAGCGAGCTGAACCCGAAGATTCCGGAGAATGTCTCCGAGGGCATCATGAAGGGTCTGCTGCTGGACGGCGCCGCAAGAGTCCGCACGATCACCGACCTTGTGACGCTGCTCTTCCAGACGGAGGCATCCGCAGAACAGGATGCACCGGCAGACGCGGATTTTCACGATCCGCTGCCCGCATCCAAGAGCTCGACCGCCGTTTTCCACCCGCAGACGCATCACACCGGCGAGCATCAGAATATCAGTCATACCGCGCATCCGCAGAACGGTGCACCGAACCGCAGCGGCAATCCGCATCCGCAGCAGCGCCGTCCCGCAGGACAGAACGGACAGCATCCGCAGCGCAGACCGGCAGGTCAGGGCGGACAGCATCCGCAGCAGCGGCGCCCCGCAGGTCAGAACGGGCAGCACAGACCGCCCCAGCGTACCGCAGATGCCGTCGCAAAAGCAAGACAGTCCGCAAACCACAGCGGCAGTCCGCATCCGCAGCAGCGCCGTCCGGCAGCCGCAGCAGCCACCGCCGCACGCAACCGCAAGGGGGAGGAATATACGCTCTTTGAGCGCATCCGCGCGCCGCTCTTCATTGCGATCCTGTTCTTTGCCATTGCAACGCTCGTTGTCTGGGCGATTGTCAAGCTGCTGAGCGGACTGGGCAATGACAAAGATTCGCTGTTCCGCGATAAAAACAGCTCCGTGACGGATAATCTCGTCTCGGGCGAAGCCGATGACAGCGAAATGGGCGAGCATCTTGATTTTATCGTCCCCGATCTCGTCGGCAAGAGCTATTCGATCAAGCGCGACGAAATGGAGCAGTATCATTATCTTGTGCTGGAGCCGGAGTTCATTTTCCGCGAGGATCACCCGAAGGATTATATCTTCGAGCAGGATATCGAGCCGAATACGCTCGTTGCAACCGGCAGCACGCTGAAGGTCAAGGTCAGCCTCGGTACGCCGAATCTCGTGATTCCGGATTTCAAGGGACTCAAGCTGAACAGCTATCTCAAGAAGCTCGAGGATATGGGTCTTGAGAAGGCAATCGACGGCGGCGGCAATAACAACATGTCGCCGGGTACGCAGAGTCAGTATTACTGGGGCTATCAGGCAAAGATGACCACCTCGCCCAATCAGACGACCGCGCCGACGACCGAGACAACGACGAAGGACGGCAAGAAGCATATCGTCAAATATATTTCCAAGGTTGACTGGAATTACCAGAACAGCTATGTCTGTGCGGTTGAGCCGGAGCCCGGCACGCCGTTCAACGCAACGGAAGACTATGAAATCACTGTATATTATGCGTATAATCCGGTTTATATCAATGTCACGCAGACCGGCACCGCGACGACCCGTACCGGAACCGGAACGAAGAATACCAAGCTGACGGGCACATCGGGTCTCACCACCAAGACCACGGCAAAGCTGCCGCCGGATGATCCGGATGTGACCACAAAACAGCAGCAGCAGGAGCAGACGCAGCCGCCGGTCAGTGCAACACAGCCGCCGGTCAGCGTAACCGATCCGCCTCCGGTCGTAACCGAACCGCAGGCAACGGAACCGCCTCCGCCGCCGCCCCCGCCTTCGACGGAGCCCCCGCAGGAAACGCCGAACGCGGAAAACGGATAGCCACATGAACAAAGCACCGCGATGCCGAATACCACGGCTCGCGGCGCTTTTTTTAATTTCTCATTCAAATAAAGGTATATTCAAGGGCAGGAGAGGAAATCATAACAGTAAATCCAGAATTTGAGGGGTGTTTCCAAATATGAACGAAGCGCAGAGCCTGATCCGGCTGCCGAATCCGCCGTCCGTGACCGCATGGAGCAGTACAGTCGGGCAGAAGGAATCCGAGGGACCGCTCGGCGGCTGCTTTGATCTCACCGAACCCGACAGCCGCTTCGGGCAGACCACATGGGAGCAGGCAGAGAGCGAATTGCAGCGCCGCACGCTCAATCTCCTGCTCAGCAAGGCAGGCATCGCCGCAGAGGACATCAGCTGCCTGTTCGCAGGCGACCTCATCAACCAGTGCACCAGCTCGACCTATGCCCTGCGTCACCTCGATATCCCCTATTACGGCATTTTCGGCGCATGCGCGACCTTCGCCGAGGGCATGCAGCTCGCCGCCGCTATGGTATCCGGCATGGAGCTGCCGCACTGTGCCGTCCTGACCTCGTCGCATTTTTCGAGCGCAGAGCGGCAGTTCCGATTCCCCCTTGCATACGGCGGGCAGCGTACCCCGAATGCACAGTGGACCTGCACAGCAGCAGGCGCGGTACTGCTCGGTCCGACCGGCGCGCCGCCCTATATCCGCGGCATCCTCGCAGGACGCATCCGCGATCTCGGCATCACCGATGCAAGCAATATGGGCGCGGCTATGGCGCCTGCCGCTGCGGATACAATCGCACGCTATCTCTCGGCGACGCGCACCCGTCCGGCGGATTATGACGCGATCCTGACGGGCGATCTCGGGCTCGTCGGCAGCAGACTGCTGATGCAGCTCATGGAGCAGAACGGCTACGATCTCCGCGGCATTCACCGTGACTGCGGCGTCATGATGTTCGACCAGAACCGGCAGGATACCCATGCAGGCGGCTCGGGCTGCGGCTGCTCGGCAAGCATTGTCTGCGGCTATTTTCTGCCGCGACTGCAAAGCGGCGAACTGCACAACGTCCTTTATGCGGCGACGGGCGCGCTGCTCTCCCCGATGCTCTGTCAGCAGGGCGAAAGCATCCCCGGCATCTGCCATGCGGTGCATCTCTCACACGAAAGCGGAAAGGAGCAGGCTTCATGAATTATCTTCTGTCATTTGTCGTCGGCGGCGTCCTCTGCGTGATCGTGCAGCTTCTGATCGACGATACCAAGCTGACACCGGCACGCATTCTCGTCGGATACGTCGTCGCAGGCGTGCTCCTCGGCGGCTTGGGCATTTATCCGCATCTGGTTGATCTGGCGGGCGCCGGCGCAACCGTCCCGCTCTCGGGCTTCGGGAATCTGCTTGCGCAGGGCATCCGGAAAGATGTCGATGCGCACGGTCTCCTCGGCGTCCTCACGGGCGGTCTGACATCGGCAGCAGGCGGTATCTCGGCTGCGCTCCTCTTTGGTCTCCTCGCAGCAGTCATCTTCCGCACTCCCGA
>CAMHUJ010000150.1 GCA_946188175.1 uncultured Ruminococcus sp. | reverse complement strand
GAATTGCCTAAAATGGAAAAATTCAAGGCAAACTTCTACAGCAAAGAGGAGCTGGGTAAGCTGCTCGATGCATTCAAGGGCGACCGAATGGAGCTTGTTGTTCATATCGCCGCTTACTATGGTCTCCGCAGAAGTGAGATCATCGGTTTGAAGTGGGATGCAATCGACTTTGAAAACAAGACCATCAAGATCTGCCGAAAGGTCACAAGCCAGACGGGTTCAGGTCATGAGGAGATCATGGTGGATAATACACTAAAGACAGAAGCAAGCGTGAGAACGCTCCCTCTGATTCCCCATATCGAGAGGATGCTCATTGAGCAGCAGCAGAAAGAGGAAATGTACTCCAAGCTTCTGAAATCTGATTTTGACAGAACCTATGAGGGCTTTGTGTGCCGTGATGCATACGGCAAGCTGATCACGCCGAACTTTGTCAGTGACCATTTCAAGAATATTATCAAGAAAAATGGTCTCAGACGGCTTCGGTTCCATGATCTGCGACATAGCTGTGCCAGTCTTTTGCTTGCAAACGGAGAGTCCATGAAAGCCATCCAGGATTGGCTCGGGCACTCGACATTTAATGTAACAGCGAATTTTTACAGTCATCTTGATTACACATCGAGGATTTCTTCGGTTGAGACGATCGCCAGAGTCCTCGGTGACGATGAAGATGATGAAAACGAAAAAAACGCAGGCTCTGTGTAAGAACCTGCGATCGTGAAACAATCGAAAATACGCTCAAATAGGAGCAAAAAAGCGATAACTCCCACACATCGCTGTATGGGAGTTATTACGGAAGTCGGCACTGCCGACTGGTGCCGGTGGCGGGGGTCGAACCCGCACGATATTGCTATCATTGGATTTTGAGTCCAACACGTCTGCCAATTCCATCACACCGGCAAATATGCAATTTTATCCGCTGCGGACAAGATAAAAAATCCGCTATGTCAACCAAATCTGCGGAACGAATCTGGAAAGCAACCGAAAAATGGTAGACGGTTTGGTAGAAAACAGCCCTCACACAGCTAAGATTTTCTACCAGACTACCGCCAAAACATCGGAATATCGGAAAAATCCAGAAATCAAGGCTTTGCCGACAGCGAAAATGGCATTTTTGATTTTGAGTCCGTCACGTCTGCCAATTCCATCACGCCGGCTTACCGGACTAGTATATCATATTTCGGATTTTTTGTCAATCCCTGCAAGCTGAAAATCCGGAGGAATCGGCGCGGATTTTGTCGCATGTGCAAAAATGCGGATTGCCCACTTGCATAATCGGATAAAAAGTAGTATAATAGGGAAAGCAAAAATTTATTTCCCGTTCAGACGCACACAGGAGGCAAAGAAATATGTGTGGAATAGTTGGCTTTTCGAGCCGGATTGACAATGCGGAGGCAGTTCTCGAAGAAATGATGAACCGCATTCGTCACCGCGGACCCGATGCCGGCGGAACGTATCTCAATGGCGAGATTGCACTCGGACACCGCCGTCTTTCGATTATTGATATCACGGAACAGGGTGATCAGCCCATTTTTAACGAAGACCGATCAATGGTGCTCGTCTTCAACGGTGAAATTTACAATTATCAGGAGATCCGTGCAGAGCTGCTTGCAGCCGGACATATCTTCAAAACAGAGACCGATTCCGAGGTGCTGATTCACGGCTATGAGGAATACGGCACAGACCTGCTGAACAAGCTGCGCGGAATGTTCTCATTCGTCATCTGGGATGAGAACAAAAAGGAGCTCTTCGGCGCAAGAGATTTCTTCGGCATCAAGCCGATGTACTATGCGCAAATGGGCGGCAGCTTCCTCTTCGGCAGCGAGATCAAATCGTTCCTGCCGCATCCGGATTTCAAGAAGGAACTGAATACCGAGGCGCTGGAGCAGTATCTCACCTTCCAGTATTCTCCGACGGAGGATACCTTTTTCAAGGGCGTGAAAAAGCTGCCCGCGGCGCATTATTTCCTCTGGAAGGACGGTCAGCTGACCGTGCAGCGCTACTGGGATGTGCATTTTGAGGCGGATGAAGCACCGCTGCTCGGCGACTGGGTCAAGACCATTTCCGAGACCTTCCATGACTCCGTCCGTGCGCATAAGATCGCGGATGTCGAGGTCGGCAGCTTCCTTTCCTCCGGTGTGGATTCGAGCTATGTTGCCGCCGTTGCGAATGTGGATAAGACCTTCACGGTCGGCTTCGGCAGCGATGAAAAATACAATGAGATCGGCTGGGCAAAGCGTTTCTCCCGTGCAATCGGCAAGGAGAATTACAGCCATGTGATCACGCAGCAGGAATACTGGGATGTGCTCCCGAAGATTCAGTATCAAATGGATGAGCCGCTCGCCGATCCTTCCTGCATCGCGCTGTATTTTGTCTGCAAGCTGGCGGCGGAGCAGGTCAAGGTCGTGCTTTCCGGTGAGGGTGCGGATGAGCTTTTCGGCGGCTACAATGTCTACAGCGAGCCGGACGGCACATGGTATGACAAGCTGCCCATGGGACTGCGGCGCGGCGTTGCGAATGCAGCGAGTGTACTGCCGGCAAAGCGCGGCGTGAATTTTCTTGTCCGCAAGGGCAGAACGCTTGAGGAGCGCTTCATCGGCAATGCGTATATGTTCACGCCTGCCGAACGCAAGGCGCTGCTGAAAATCGAGACCGGCGCGCCCGATCCGACAGCCGTTACAAAGCCCTTCTATGACAAGGTCAGCGATCAGGATGCCGTTACGAAGATGCAGTATCTCGATCTGCACCTCTGGATGACCGGCGATATTCTGCTGAAAGCGGATAAGATGAGTATGGCACATTCGCTGGAGCTGCGCGTCCCGTTCCTCGATAAAGAGATGATGCATGTCGCGGAGCAGATTCCGACCAGATTCCGCGTGACGCACAAGGTTCCGACGGACGACCATACGCCCTATACGACGAAATATGCGATGCGGCTTGCGGCAAAGCGCGATACGCCGCCGGAGACCGCCGATACCGCTGCGAAAAAGAAGCTCGGATTTCCGGTTCCGATCCGTGTCTGGCTGAAACAGGATGACTGCTACAATACCGTCCGGACGGCATTTGTCTCGCAGGATGCGGAGCAGTTCTTCCATACGGATAAGCTGGTCGAGCTGCTGGATAACCATAAAAACGGCAAGGGCGATTACAGCCGCAAGATCTGGACGGTGTACATGTTCCTTGTCTGGTATAAGGTCTATTTCGGCGACAGTGCCGCATAAGAGGTGTCAGGATGCGTAATGCTGAAATATATCACGCGATGCCGGAAAACGGTCTGACAGATATCTGGCTGCCGGAAATGGAGTTCCTGCCGCCGGATCAGGCAGAATACCGGAAATCGCTCTGGCAGGATACGCTGGAAATGGATGAGCTGACTGTTTTTGCGGTTGACGGCTACGGCGATATGTTTGCATGGAGACCGGATGACAGTGTCGTGTTTATAGAGACCGACACCGGAACATGCACGAAATATGCCTCCTGTCTGCCGGATGCAGTCTTCCGGCGCATCATTGAGTTTGCAAACGGAGACTATACCGAAATGTGCTCCGATGCCTATAAAGCCGGTCTGGATGCGGATGAAGCAGAGGACTGTATTTCAGAGCGTGATGCGGTCGGATTGCTGAAGCAGTATCAGAGCGCATTCGGTAACTATTTTTCACAGGACAAAAAGGAGTATATAGACAGCCTCATACAGCACGGCTTTCTGCCGGATTGCAATGCCTTTTTATATGAGGAGCAAATGATCAGCGTAATTCGTGATCTGCTGCATGTGAATACAGCAGAAAGCGTCAGCATCAGACGGAAAAGCTGCTGATTCTGAATCAAATAAAAACGCCGGAGGTAAAAACTATGAGCGAGCATCCCTATTCGCATCTGATTGACCTGAACGACTACCCTGTCGAATGGTGGAACAAGGTCATTTCGCTCGGCGCTTCGATCTATGCACATCCGCAGCGCTATGTGCAGGCATGTGCCGGAAAGATCATGGCGACGCTGTTCTATGAGCCCTCCACGCGGACGCAGATGAGCTTTCAGTCTGCGATGATCCGGCTGGGCGGCAGTATCATCGGCTTTGATAATCCGATGAGCAGCTCGGTTTCCAAGGGCGAGAATATCAAGGATACGACAAAGGTCGTCAGCAGCTATTCGGATATTCTGATTATCCGGCATCCGCTGGCAGGTACGGCAAAGGCGGCTGCGCTGACGGCGGAGTGTCCGGTCGTCAATGCGGGCGACGGCGGACATCTGCACCCGACGCAGACGCTGACCGATCTGCTGACACTGAAAATGGAAAAGGGCAGGCTCGATCATCTGACCGTCGGTCTCTGCGGCGATCTGCTCTACGGGCGCACGGTGCATTCGCTCTGCAAGGCGCTCTCCTGCTATCCGGATAACAAATTCGTGCTGATCTCGACGCCGGAGCTCCAGATTCCGGAATATATCATCAAGATTCTGCGCGATTCGGGCTGTGAATACCGGCTGGAATCCTCGCTCGATGAAGCAATCGGCGATCTCGATGTGCTCTATATGACGCGCATTCAGAGAGAGCGCTTTGCTTCACAGGCAGAGTATCTGGCGCAGAAGGATGTCTACCGCCTGACAACAGAGAAAATGAAGCGCGCAAAGGATGATCTGGTCGTGCTGCATCCGCTGCCGCGTGTCGATGAGATTGAGATTGCCGTGGACGACGATCCGCGCGCGATGTATTTCAAGCAGGCAAAATACGGCATGTATGTCCGCATGGCGCTGATCCTGCGCCTGCTCGAAAGTGAAAAGCCCGCAGCGCTGCTGCGCGGTGTCCGGCGCGATGATGTGTGCTGTGTCAATCCGAAGTGCATCACGGCGCAGGAGCATTATCTGCCGCATCAGTTTACAGAGATCGGCGGCAGGACAGTCTGCGAATTCTGCGAGGAGGCTGCCGTTCCGGCAGAGCTGACCGGCGCGCACAGATAATTTTCAAACGAAAGCGGAGCGTGCGTTTCTGTCGGATCGGACAGAAGCGCGCGCTTTTTATATACACTGCCGTTTTGAAGGATGTATTGACATAACAGCGGCACTGCCGGCTTGACGAAACGGGCGGAGTGTGGTATAATGGGAAAGATCATAAGGTTTTGCGAAGCCAGAACCTGAATAACCGGAAGGAGCAAGGCAATATGCTGCTTTATAATTCGCTCACGCATCAGAAAGACGAATTCCAGACAAGAGAGCCGAATCGGGTCAAGATGTATACCTGCGGCCCGACCGTCTATCATTTTGCGCATATCGGCAATCTGCGCACCTATATGATGGAGGATGTGCTGGAAAAATATCTCACATATTCGGGCTATGACGTCATGCGCATCATGAACATCACCGATGTCGGACACCTGACC
>CAMHUJ010000149.1 GCA_946188175.1 uncultured Ruminococcus sp. | reverse complement strand
ACGGATATGGAAACGCTGATAAAGGAAATGGAAGCATGAAGTATACAGCCAAACCGACTGCCCAGTTCAAAAAAGACGTAAAACGGATGCAGAAGCAAAACAAAGACATGCAGCTTTTGTGGGATGTCGTCGAAAAGCTGGCAAACGGTATCTCATTACCGGATGAATACCGTGATCATATGCTTTCCGGTAACTTTAAGGGAATTCGGGAATGTCATATTCAGCCGGACTGGCTGCTGATGTATGAGGTGTGTGATGATACACTGTATCTCTATCTAACCAGAACCGGATCACACAGCGATTTATTTGGTAAATAAATATGGGATTATCTGTTCGCGCCGTCAAGATCGCAGAGGATGACACATCGGTAACCTACCGCTGGGGCATTCATTGGGAGGCAGAGGACGGCACGTTTACGATTCCGAAGCTGCCGCCGGAACAGATCATAAGCAGCGGCATCAAAGCCAAGGATTACGGGCTGAATTTTTATTCCGCGCCCGTTTTCATGAAAATCATCCGGTATTATGAGAAAAACGGAACATTTCCGGATACCATGAGCTTTCAGTCATAATCCCCGGTTTCTGATCAGGAGGAATCCACATGAAACGAACAACAGCTGTTTTCGCAGCAATACTGCTTGCGGTATCCTGCACAGGCTGCGGCGGAAGCAGCACCGGAAATCAGACGGACACGCCGGCAGCACAGAGCAGCGCCTCCGCAAACAGCAGTCCCGCTGCAAATACAGACAGCAGCGCACAGGCTTCCGGCGTCATCACGGACGGCAGCAAATGCGGCGTTCTGCAAAAATGCGCCGAGCAGGATGCACTGACGATCAAAGGTCTGATCCTCACGACCGGCAGCGGACATCACAATTATCCGTCGATCACTGATTTGATCGGCAAGGGCTATCAGACAGAGGGGCTTTACAGTGAATACTATCTCAATGAATGGATCGAAGTCTATGCAGATTGTGATCAGGAAGTGAGTCTCTATGTCGTGAAGGATAAGCCGGAGAGAGAAAGGGACTATGCCGCAATGACTGAAACGGATCTCATCAAAATCAGCGGTGAGTCTCATTATCCGAATATTGCAACCGGTTTGACGCCGAATGCAGATGAAAACGGAAATCTGACCAGTTTTTATGTGCATCCGGAATTGGGCGAGGGTCTTTACAATATGTGCTTTGTATCCGGCGACAAAATCTGCTATCTGGTGCAGATCAGACTGACACCGGAACCGACAGAATAACCGGTTTTATCTATCAATCCGAGCATCGGAGAACAACAGGAGGAATATTACAATGAGCAGAGTTTTAATTATCGGATGCGGCGGTGTTGCATCTGTCGCAATTCAGAAATGCTGTCAGAATCATGCAGTATTCAAGGAAATCTGCATTGCCAGCCGCACCGTATCCAAGTGCAATGCACTGAGGGATAAGATCGAAAAAGAGGGCTATTCCAAGACCGTCATTACGACCGCGCAGCTCGACGCAGACGACAAGAATGCCGTGCTCTCGCTGATCAAGGATTATCAGCCGGATGCCGTGCTGAACCTTGCGCTCCCCTATCAGGACCTGACGATCATGCAGGCATGTCTCGAGGGCGGCGTTCACTACATCGACACCGCAAACTATGAGCCGGAGGATACCGATGACCCTGCATGGCGCGCGATCTATGAGAAGCGCTGCAAGGAGCTCGGCTTCACCGCATATTTCGATTATTCGTGGCAGTGGGCATATCAGGAGCAGTTTGAGAAGGCGGGTCTGACCGCACTCTGCGGCTCCGGCTTTGACCCCGGCGTCACCTCGGTTTTCACCGCGTATGCATTAAAGCACTACTTCGATGAGATCCACTATATCGACATCCTCGACTGCAACGGCGGCGACCACGGCTATCCGTTCGCAACGAACTTCAATCCGGAGATCAATCTCCGTGAGGTCTCCGCAAACGGCTCCTACTGGGAGAACGGTCACTGGGTCGAGACAAAGCCCATGGAGATCAAGCGCGTCTATGATTTCCCGCAGGTCGGTCAGAAGGACATGTACCTGCTGCATCACGAGGAAATCGAATCCCTCGCAAAGAATATCCCGAATGTCAAGCGCATCCGTTTCTTCATGACCTTCGGTCAGAGCTATCTGACCCATATGAAGTGTCTGGAGAATGTCGGTATGCTCTCGACCACGCCGATCAACTTCAACGGCACCGAGATCGTCCCGATCCAGTTCCTGAAGGCGCTGCTGCCGGATCCGGCATCGCTCGGCCCGCGCACCGTCGGCAAGACGAACATCGGCTGCATCTTCACCGGCATCAAGGACGGCAAGGAGAAGACGATCTATATTTACAATGTCTGCGATCATCAGGAATGCTATAAGGAGCTCGGCTCGCAGGCGATCTCCTATACGACCGGCGTTCCGGCAATGATCGGTGCGGCGCTTGTCGCAAACGGCACATGGCGCAATCCGGGCGCACGCACAATCGAGGAGTTCGATCCGGATCCGTTCATGGACATGCTGAACAAATGGGGTCTGCCGTGGGTTGTCGATGAGAACCCGCAGACCGTGGAATGATGCGGCGGCATGAACTGCCGACACCCTGCTATATCATTGACGAGGCAAAGCTCCGGAGCAATCTGGAGCTTTTGCACAATGTAGAGCAGGAGACCGGCGCACATATTCTGCTTGCACAGAAGGCATTTTCCTGCTTCGCGGTCTATCCGCTGATCGCGCAGTATCTCAGCGGCACAACCGCAAGCGGTCTCTATGAGGCAAGGCTCGGCAAAGAGGAATTCCAAAAGGAAAACCATGTCTTTTCACCGGCATACGATCCGGCGGAATTTGCAGAATTATGCAGAATCTGCGATCATATCAGCTTCAATTCGTTCCGTCAGCTCGAAACATACCGCCCCGTCTGGGAGCAGGCAAATGTCAGCGTCGGCATCCGCGTCAATCCGGAATGCTCCACGCAGGGCGACCACGCAATCTATGACCCGTGCGCGCCCGGCTCACGGCTCGGCGTCACAAAAGCAAATTTCCGCCCCGAACTGCTCCGCGGTGTTGAGGGGCTGCATTTTCATACGCTCTGCGAGCAGAATGCGGACGATCTGCTGACGACCTTTGCCGCATTTGAGGAGAAATTCGGCGAATATCTGCCGCAGATGAAGTGGCTGAATCTCGGCGGCGGACATCATATCACACGCGAGGATTATGACGTCGCTGCGCTGAAAAAGCTGATTCTCGATATCCGCGAAAAATACGGCGTCGAGGTCTATCTGGAACCCGGTGAGGCAATCGCGCTGAATGCAGGCTGGCTCGATACCGAGGTCATGGACATTGTGGAAAACGGCATCCGAATCCTGATTCTCGATGCATCCGCGGCATGCCATATGCCCGATGTACTCGAAATGCCGTACCGTCCCCCGCTGAAGGATTCCGGCGAATGGGGCGAAAAGCCTTATGAATACCGGCTCTCCGCACGAACCTGCCTTGCAGGCGATATCATCGGGGATTACAGCTTCGACCGTGAAATCCGGATCGGAGACCGCCTGACATTCTGCGATATGGCAATCTACTCCATGGTCAAGAACAATACCTTTAACGGTATGCCGCTTCCGGCGATTGCGGTTCAGCATCCGGGCGGCGATTGCGAGATCATCCGGCAGTTTGCGTATTCCGATTTCAAGGAGCGGTTGTCATAATGGAAAAGCGAAGCAGATTCTGCCCTTTATACGTATTTGCAGCGCTGTATATCATCGGCGTTTATGCGGTCGTACCGGTTCTGTATCTGCTCAACAGGGATGTTTTCGCCGGCGATACAGACGGAAAAATGACATCCGGCACAATACTGCCGCCGCTGCTGATTCCGGTCATACTGGGGCTCGTCAACCTGACTGCCGTGATCATTCTGCGCAGAAAGATCAGCCGTGAACAGCTGCTGAACGCCGCACTCGCAGTCAAATATGCGCTGGTGCCGTTCTATCTGATCGGCGGACTTTGCATCGCTGCCGCATGGATTCTGACCTTCACGCCGGTCGTGATCATGGTGTTCATCGGACCGGCAGTCGCACTTGCGCTCGGTACCGCGGGCTGGCTGGTGCTGCTGTGCAGTGCACCGTTTTCCGTCGGATATCTGGCGCGTGCCAAAAAAGAGGGCGTCCATGCCCCCGCACTCTGCATCACCGCAGGCATCCTGCAATTTCTGTTTACTGCCGATGTTGTCTCGATGATGATACTGGCAATCCGTGAGAAAAAATGGATCCGCGCAACTGTCATCCTGCTGATTCTTCTGCTGGCGGCAGTGATCGGCGCGGTGATCTGGCTCGTCCTGAACATAAACAGCTAACAATCAAGAGAGGGTAACATGGAAATCACATACAAGGATACACATGAATTCACGGCGGAACAGCTGCAAGACCTGTTCCTTTCCGTGGAATGGTCCTCCGGTCATTATCCGGAAAAGCTGCAAATTGCGATGCGCAATTTCGAGACCGTCTATACGGCATGGGACGGCGAAACGCTCGTCGGGCTGTGCTGCGCAATGGACGACGGCATCATGACCGCATACATTCACTACCTGCTGGTGCGTCCTGCGTATCAGGACAAGGGAATCGGCAGGGCACTCGTCGGGCGCATGAAGGAAACCTATAAGGATTATCTCCGCATCGTACTCGTCGCATACAACAAAGAGGTCCGCTTCTATGAAGCCTGCGGATTTGACCGCGCGGTCGATGCAAGCGCCATGTTCATCACGGAACTCTGGACATAAATCAACGAAAAGGAACGGTAAACCATGGAACAGAAAATCTCCAAAAAAGAACTGGACAGCGGCAATCTCCTGCGCTTTCTCAAGCACCGGTTTCTCACGCAGCAGAACCGTCAGACGCTGATGCCGGTACTCGCCTGCCTGCGGGATTCCGAGGTCATTGTGCCGGTGCAGGTCAATGTCAGCGACGCCGACCGCGAACGCATCCTCAATGCGGCAAAGGGCGAAAGCGTCGATACGATTGATCCGGTATCGTTCAAACCCGATCTGCTGCAAAATGAGGACGGCACATTTCTGCCGGTCTTTTCTAATGCAAATCAGATTGATCCGGAATACGCAAAGAATTTTGCGCTGCTGACAGTTCCTGCGGTACAGTGCATCCGCACGGCGCTGGATATGAAGGATGTCAGCGGGCTCGTGCTCGACGCATTCACCGAGGCAATGCTTGTGCCGAAGGAATCCGCGGAGATCATCCTGAAAATGAAAAGTCATCTGGAACCGGAGCAGGCATGAGAAACGGGAGAACACATATGACCACACCGAAAGCCGACGGGTTTCATATGCCGGCTGAATATGAACCGCACCGCGGCACAATCCTGATCTTTCCGGAACGTCCGG
>CAMHUJ010000148.1 GCA_946188175.1 uncultured Ruminococcus sp. | reverse complement strand
CCGACGATATTACCTGTTCCGACCGTAGCGGACAGCGCGGTACACAATGCGGCAAAGCTGGAAACCTCACCGCTTCCTTCCGCCTCGTTCTTCACCATATACTTCAGGGCTTTTCCCAGCTTGTGAACCTGCAAAAAACTCAGCCTGACCGTAAGCAGTATTCCGCAAGCCATGATCAGAATAATCAGCGGAAGCCCCCATACATAACTGTCTATCTGACTGATGATATCATTGATCTTCATCATGGACATCTCTCCTGTCATGCAAGTAATCATATTTTTTCTCATATTTCATAATGATCTGCCGAAAAAGGCTCTCGACTATTATATACTCTCAAAGGATTGTTGTCAAGGGATTTTCAGGATTTTTTCTGATTATCCGGTTTCCTTTTTTGAGTCTGTCCTGAGAATCCGGAAACTGATACCGGAGTGACGGCAGTCTCTGTGTGAAATAACAGAACAAACGCCGTTTTCGCATATCACCGGCAGCGGAATCCTGTGCTGCTGCCGCGGCTGAAACAGCACTGCCGCGGATAAAAATGATTTTACAAAGTCAAAAAAACCGGTGCTTTACTTGACAAGCGGTATTTGCTTATGATATAATCAAATTACACATATTTTTCGTTCGGCGTGTCAGAATTTTGGAGGTGGAATATGAAAAAGCACACAGTTTTCTTCACAGCAGGCGTGCTTGCCGCCTGTGCGGCAGGCGCATGGCTACCCAAAGTGATTCCTGAATTCCCCGGCATGTTTGTGAGTGCTGCGAATCAGGAGATCACGGAGAACACGACCCTCGAAGCGGACATGACCGTTGACGGTGACCTGATTCTTTCAGGCGGAACACTGAACCTGAACGGTCACAAGCTGACAGTCAAAGGCGATTTCCTGCACAGAGCCGGAAAACTCCAGGTCCAGAACGGCGCAACGCTCAAAATCACCGGCGATTATCAGTTGCGTTTATCGACAGCGAGTGCCGGTTCCGGCGAACTCCAGCTGAGCGGTCAAGGCACAAACCTCATAGACGTAGACGGCAGCGTCTATATTGCAAGCACCGTGAACCACTCTTACTGGCAGAATAACGGCACACTCCGCATCGGCGGCGACCTCAAGGTCTGGGCGCCGGAAAACGGAAACGGTCTGGAAATGCAGGAAGGCACAGTTGTCACGTTCAAGGGCGATGTGCAGCATGAGGTGTACTTTGAGAAAGCCGACAAGAGCTACATGACGCATGTTGCCATATCGGACAAGGGCAGCCTGTATCTGACCGGAAACACACCCGGATTTGCAATGGATTCCGATCTGACACTGGCAAAGGACAGCGTCATCGCCGGCGACAGAAAGCTGATTCTGAACGGTCACACTCTGACAACGGAAGGAAACTTCACACAGAACGGCGCGCTGAGAGTGGATCTGTCCGGCAGCACCATGACGGTCAAGGGCGACTACTGGCATAAGGCAGGAAAACTCGAGGTAGAGGACGGCGCAACGCTCAAAATCACCGGTGACTATCATTCACGTTCCTCAACAGCGAGCGCCGGCTCCGGTGAATTGCAGTTTGAAGGCGAAGGCACAAACTTCATGGACGTAGACGGCAGCGTCTATATTGCAAGCACCGTGAATCGCTCTTACTGGCAGAATAACGGCACGCTCCGCATCGGCGGCGACCTCAAGGTCTGGGCGCCGGAAAACGGAAACGGTCTGGAAATGCAGGACGGCACAGTTGTTACATTCAAGGGCGATGTGAAGCATGAGGTATTTTTTGAGAAAGCCGACAAGAGCTACATGAATCATGTTGCCATGACGGACAAGGGCAGCCTGTATCTGACCGGCAGCACTGCCGGATTTACGCTGGATTCCGATTTGATACTGGCAGACGGAAGTATCATTACAGGCAGCAGAAATCTGAATGTGAACGGTCATACGCTGTATGTCAACGGCTCCTTCATTCAGGACGGTGAACTGAAGGTCGATCTCGCAAACGGCAAAATGGTCGTGAAGGAAGACTACGAGCACAGGCAGGGCAAACTTGAGCTGAATAACAGTACGCTGACAATCGGAAGAGATTATCTGCTGCGTATATCCGCTGCTTCTGCCGGAAGCGGTGAACTCCTAATGGACGGATCCGGCAAAAATCTCATGGAAGTCAACAGAAATGCGGTCTTCAACAGCAAAGTTGTTCGTTCATACTGGCAGAATAACGGTACGCTTGCGATCGGCGGCGACCTCTATGCCTATACGCCGGATAACGGTCACAGTCTGGAAATGCAGAAAGATGCGATTGTTGCATTCCGCGGCGCAAAAAAGCATATCGTCAATTTCGACTCGGTTGGGCCTTATATGACTTCGATCCAGCTCGGCGTCGGCGATACGGTCGAATTTGCATCTGTACTGAACGGCGCAAAGCGCGAAACCTCCTCGGCAATCACCGTTGATCCGGCAGCGCTGGCAACGGTCAGTACCGGCGCCAATGTCTTTGCATTCACCGGCAAGACAAAAGGCACGGGTACCGTCACCTTTCAGGATGCATCGGCATCCTACAAGAGAAATCTGTATGTTGTGGATGCAGAAGCGATCTCCGATGTTGTAATTCCGGATACACCGGTCAAGACCGGTCCGGACGATCCGCCCGAGAACCAGACAAAGATCCGCTCCGCATTTGAACAGATCCCTGCAAAGGATTATGACAAAGCACAGAATCTTACAAATATGGAGAAGGTGGACGGCGAATGCTACTGCCTGTATAAGAATATTGATTTCGATACCGGTGCGCTGAGTGTCAGCATAGCTGCGTATTTTACAAATAATACCGGTGCGATGGTTGACGGCGCAAAGGGTTACTACGAACTGCGTCTGGACAGCCTCGAAGGAACAGTCATTGGTACTGTCAATGTTCCGCAGACGCTCAGAGACGAGAACGGCTCGGTCAATTTTACTGTTTATAACGCAGATATTACAAAAACAACAGGCGTCCATGATCTCTATGTCGTATTCAAGACAGAAGGAAAGAATGTTATACTCGGTGACAAGTGGCTGATATTCAGCAGAGAAGCTGCCAAGACCGATCAGCCGCAGGTCATCCGCGATGCGTTCACAAAGACCGAGGCAGAATCTGCCGATGACAAGGGCAATCTTGAAATTGCAGCGCAGGCTGAAGATCTGACGGTACTCGGCTTCATCAAGAACGGTGCATTTGCGCTTTATAAGAATGTCGATTTCGACGACGGCGCAAAGTATTTCTACATGCAGGCAAATTCCCATGCAAGCAATGCAACCGGCGGCACGGTTTCACTGCATCTCGATGCACCGGACGGCAAAGTGATCGGCAGTATCACGCTGGAACCGGATGCGCCGGACTGGCTGACCTATTCGGAATATTTCACGGAGATCGAACTGACCAAGGGTCTGCACGATCTGTACCTGACCTTCTCGAATGAATCTGCTTCGTATGTCATGAACGTCGATTATTTCGTATTCACGAAGGAGAAAAAGGAAAGCGTTGCACCGCCCGAGGGCGTCAAAAGAGGCGATGTCAATGCGGACGGCAGCATTGATCTCAAGGATGTGACGATCCTGCGGCGTTATCTTGCAGGCGGCTGGAATGTGACGATCAACGAGGCAAATGCCGACGTCAACGGCGACGGCTCGATTGATCTCAAGGACGTCACGATTCTGCGGCGCTATCTTGCAGGCGGCTGGAATATCACGCTTTGACGCAGCCGGTACAGACGGAGGAATCAACTATGAAGAAAAAGCTGTTATCCTGTCTTATGGCAGGCGTGCTTGCGGTACAGGGATTCGGCGGCGGTGTGTCTGCCGCCGGTGCCTCAAAGTTCTCCGCAGCATTCAATCAGAAACCGGCGTTCCGTACCGAAACGGCGGAGATGCCGCTGACGGCCGCCTTCACGGATCAGAATACGGTGCAGGCTGAGAACGGTGCGCTGATTCAGGCGGATCAGATCACTGCGGCAGCCGGTGAACAGGTCGAGGTACCGATCCGGATGCAGGGCAATCCCGGCATTACGGCGCTGAGCCTGAATATCTCCTATGATAACACAAAGCTGAAGCTGCTCGGCGCTTCCGACGGCGCGATTCTCGGCACATCATCGTTCATATCCGGAAAAGACCTTTCCGCGATTCCGTATACACTGAACTGGGATGATCTTGCAAAGGAGAACAATACCGAAAACGGCATTGTTGCAAAGCTGCGGTTTGCCGTACTCGACGGCGCCGCAGGCAGCTCGCCGGTCAAAGTCGAGCTCAATCAGCAATCCACATACAATGTCGATATGGAAGAAGTCGCATTTGCAGTGAAGGACGGTTCGGTGACGATCTCCGGACAGGCGCCGAAAACAACGGCATCCGTTCCGGCGACAACGGTCACTTCAACAACAACTGCGGTGACAACGTTATCTTCGACGACAACCGCGGCAGCAACAACAACTGCAAAGCCGACTGCGGCATCGGTTACGACCGTGACCACAGCCGCGACTGCGGCATCGTCCGGCGATGCGGTAACCACCCTGAATACGGATGAACCTGCGATTCTGGTCGATCATGTTGCTGCGCAGCGCTCGGAAAATGTCTCCGTGCCGATCCGGATCCGGAATAATCCCGGTATTGCAGGACTGAGCCTGAACGTCATCTATGATGATACAAAGCTGATGCTGCTCGGAGCGGCGGACGGCAAGATTCTCGGCTCGGCGACCTTCCTCTCCGGCAAGGATATTTCCGCAAATCCGTATACGCTCAACTGGGACGATCTTTCAAAGACCGACAATACCGAAAACGGCGTAGTCGCAACGCTGGTATTTATGGTACTGGATGATGCGGAAGAAGGCTATGCCAAGGTCAACATTGAGGTCAATCAGAAATCGACGTACAATGTCAAAATGCAGGAAGTTGCATTTCAGGTTGTGGGCGGTTCGGTGAATATCTATGATCCGTCAACCGGAACAAAGCCGCCGTTTGTGACAACCGCGGCTGTCAATACGGCACCCACGAAAAAAACGAATGTCACCGGCACAACCGCAAAAACAACATCTGCAACATACAAAACGACTGCATCAACGGCAAAGACAACAACCGCAATCTCCGCAGCAACCTCTGCATCAACGGCAAAGACAACAACCGCAATCTCCGCAGCGACCTCTGCATCGACGGTGAAAACGACAACCGCCGTCACCGCTGCAACCTCTGCATCGACGGTGAAGACGACAACCGCAGTCTCCGCTGCAACCTCTGCATCGGCGGCAAAGACGACAACCGCAGTCTCCAATGCAACCTCTGCATCGACGGCAAAGACGACAACCGCAGTCTCCAATGCAACCTCTGCATCGACGGTGAAAACGACAACCGCCGTCACCGCTGCAACCTCTGCAT